>CALLFA010000011.1 GCA_937997635.1 uncultured Saprospiraceae bacterium
GAGGTGACCTTTATCATCTTCTGCCATGAGTATCATGCCATTAGATTCTATGCCTCTGATTTTTCGCGGGGCTAGGTTAGCTATCAAGGATATTTTTTTTCCTACGATGTCAGCGGGATCAAACTGTTCTGCAATACCAGACACAATCGTACGTGTTTCAAAACCTAGGTCTACGGAAAGTTTCAATAGTTTATCGGCATTGGGGTGAGGTTCGGCAGAAGTAATGGTGGCTGTTCTGATATCCAATTTCATGAAATCATCAAATTGGATTGTTTCTTTTATTGGTGAATCCGTTTCAGTATCTGTTTTGCTTGTTGCCATTAATTTGTCAATCTGCGATTGAATCACAGCGTCATCTATTCTTGAAAATAAATGTTCAGGTTTTCCAATTTGATGACCCTCAGCTATTAATTGTTCTTCGCCTTCAGCTAAGGTATCCATCATTTTAGTCCATTCACCTTCTTCTTTCAAAGGTTCTAGATTTAAAATCTTACGGAGTTTATCAGAAGTTTTAGGTAAGAATGGACGGCAAGCAATACTTAGAGCTGCCACATATTGCAAACCTACATTCATGACGACTTTTACCAATTCTGGATCTTCGTCTTTCACTTTCCATGGTTCGTTGAATTGGAGCAGTTGATTCCCTTGCGAAGACACATTCATAAATGCATTCATTGCTCCTCGAAAATCAAACTTCCGGACATGGTCGCCCATTTCAGCAAGTCCATCAAAAAGGGTGATCATTTCACTGTCATGAAAAGACAACTCGTCCTTATCGGTACAGCTAGAAATCCCTTGATTTTCATCGAATGCAGGTACGACTCCATCATAATATTTTGAAGTCAATACGATTACTCGATTGGTAAAATTGGCTAAGTTGTTTACCAATTCGTTGTTTACGGATTCTTGAAATCCCTTCCAGGTGAATTCAGAATCTCGCAGTTCAGGCATAATTTTAATCATGTGGTAACGTAATTCGTCCTCCTTCCCCTCCAAATCTTTCAAGTACTCGTTTACCCAAACAGCCCAGTTTTTAGATGTAGATATTTTTCTACCTTCTAAATTCAAAAATTGATTCGCTGGTACGTTTTGCGGCAGGATATAATCTCCATGAGCCTTAAGGATTGCGGGGAATGTCAGACAATGAAAGACAATATTGTCTTTGCCTATGAAATGGATGAGAGCGGTGTCTTCATCTTTCCAATAGGGCTCCCAATCTTTGTTATTATCTGCCGCCCATTGTTTTGTGGCAGATATATAACCGATAGGAGCATCCATCCAAACATATAGCTTTTTACCTTGAGACCCTGGTATTTCGCTTGGCACATCGACACCCCAATCCAAATCTCTGGTCATCGATCTTGGTTGTAAACCGCCGTCAAGCCATGATTTACATTGACCAATCACATGATTTTTCCAGTCAGCTGGATTGTGATGTTCGTTACCTTCTAATTGCCCTATTTCGATCCACTCTCGCAACCAATCTTCGTATTTATCTAGAGATAGATACCAATGTTTGGTTTTTCGCATTACTGGTTCACTACCAGATATCGTGGATGTTGGATTAATCAGTTCTGTGGGACTTAGCGATGATCCACAATTTTCGCACTGATCGCCATATGCATCTGCATTAGAGCATTTTGGACAAGTGCCTTTGATGTATCGATCTGCTAAGAATTGATTTGCATCTGTATCAAAATATTGTTCCGATTCAATTTCTTGAAATTCGCCTTTAGAATACAACTTTCGAAAAAACTCCTGACTTGTTTCATGATGAATTTTCTCAGTTGTTCGATGATAAATATCAAAGGAGACGTTCATCTGCTTAAAGGCGTCCTGAAATTCTTTGTGGTATCTATCGACAATTTCCTGTGGCTGCTTGTTCTCTTTTAAAGCCTTTATGGTTATTGCTGCACCATGTTCGTCCGAGCCACCGATGTACACAACATCTTTTCCACAAAGTCTTAGAAAACGAACATAAATATCTGCGGAGATATATGCGCCCGCCAGATGCCCTATATGGAGTGGTCCATTGGCATATGGTAATGCAGAAGTTACTAAAAATCGCTTGGCACGGAACATATATAAAAATATATCATACGAAGATAAATATCCATTGGGGATATACAAGCATTTATTCATAAATATTTAAAAAAATTATATATGTTATATCATCATGCTTGGGAAGTTATAGATATACAATATTTATATGCATAAGTGAAAAAAGCTGAAATATCCCCCAAAATAGGGATGGTGTAGGTGTACAATTAGATTTATCTTTACATCGTAAGACTTTCAGAGTCTTGCATCCGCACAAACATGTTAGTTAATAGAGAGCAGTAATGTTATAGAACATTGCTGCTTTTTTTGTGTGTCATGACGCATTTCGCTAGCCCCTTTCTCCCGACAGGCAAGCCTAGAACCTACCAGCTAGTTCCTTTTAAACATACCGCTCCACCAATCTCCGCTTATACAATTTACCATTATCCTTCCTTGGCAGCTCTTTATCAAAATCAATAGACCGTGGGACTTTGATCTTAGCCAATCTTTCTCGGCAATAAGCCAATAATTCGTCTTCCAATTCTGGACCAGCATCTTCCCAATGTTTCGGCTGCACCACTGCTTTCACCTCCTGACCAAATTCTTCATGAGGAATACCAAATACAGCAACGTCTGCAACTTTCGGATGATTGATGAGTTGATTTTCAATTTCTTGAGGATAAATATTGACTCCACCAGAAATAATGGTGAAATTTTTACGGTCAGTCAAATATAAATAGCCGTCTTTGTCCATATACCCTACATCACCAACAGTACTACTTCCATTTTTAGCATAAGCCTTCGTTGTCTTTTCTGCTTCATTGTGGTATTTGAATTCTTGCCCACCTTTGAAATAAACATTTCCAATTTCTCCACGCGGCAGTTCATTCCCATCATCATCCAAAATAAAACACTCTCCCACAAACGCTTTGCCGACAGAACCCTTATGTTCCAGCCATTCTTGAGAGGTGATCGCTGTCAAACCATTCCCTTCACTCGCACCGTAATATTCAAATAAGACAGGGCCCCACCAATCAATCATCTTTTCTTTGATTTCAATGGGACAGGGAGCAGCTGCATGTAAAGCTAGCAACATGGAACTAACATCATATTTATCTAAATCCTCTTTTGGTAATTTGAGCATCCGAACAAACATGATTGGTACCCACTGACTATAATTGGCTTTGTATGTCTCTATAGCTTCTAACGATTTAATCGCATCAAATTTGCTCATAATCAATGATGTTCCACCAAACATCGTATTGACCATATTATAGGCCATCGGAGCGGCATGATATAATGGCGCAGGTGATAAATATTGGACATGTGGTCCAAACTTAAAATTTTGTCCAATGGATTCTAAAAGTGGATTGGTTTCATGGATGTTTTCAGAATGAGGTGGAGTAAACACTCCCTTTGGCAAACCAGTAGTTCCAGAAGAGTACAACATCGTCGTACCTTGAACTTCATCTGCTATAGGATGCGTAGGCAAGTCTTCCACCTCCTTTTCTAAAGACTCAAATCCATCAGCTACCCCATCTATCATATAATGGTGAATAACATTTGGTGCTTTTGCTTTTAATCCGGTTGCTAATTCGCTATACTTTTTGCTTGTGACAAATATTTTGGCCTCACAATTATTCATGATGTATGCCACTTCTTCTTCCAACAAATGTGTACTCACAGGTGTGATGATTAACCCTGTACGCATCCCTGCCCATACGATCGGAAAAAATCGAATATGATTTTCCATCAAAATGCAAATGTGGTCTTTGGCATGTAACCCTAATTTTCTAAACAGATGTGCCATTTGATTGGACTGTTCTTCTAGTTGCAAATAGGTAATAGTTTCCCCCGTTTCTGTCATGATAAATGCTGGCTTTTCTGGGGTAGTTTTGGCATAAATACTTGGATGCGGCATATGGAGAAGTGTTGATTTGTTTAAAAGGTTTTCATTTTATGATATTCTGATCTGCTTGATGGCTATTGCCAAATGTTAACTGCTAAAAATATGGAAATAACTGCTGCAAATTCGTTTACACGGAGATTATTATTTTTGGTCAAAATTCGCACACATGAAGAGATTGTTATCGTGGATTATGCTGCTTATGCTTATTGCCATCATTGCAGGATATGTATTTATAAAACCAATGTTGTACATATACACAGGCTTTACAGCCAAAACTGCTTGCTCTTGTCATTTCATTCAAAACAGAAACATCGAAGACATTAAAGAGCACGAACTAGAGCCAGCAAGTTTTATCAACACAGCAATTGACGGTATGGTAACGAAGGCATCCTTTTTAGGCATTTCAAGACAAGCTATTTTCCATCCTAAACTCGGTTGCACTCTTTTGTCTGAAAAAACAGTAGAAGATTTAAAAAATAGAAAAGCAAATAATATTCGATCCGCTCAATCTAAAGGTGTACTTCCAAGTGACACGAATAGATATGCTGACTTACAAAAAGTTATAGATGCTGCATTTGAAGAACCGTTTGCAGATAAAGCAGTAAACACAAGAGCAGTCATCGTCATCAAAGACAGTCTGATTGTTGCAGAAAAATATGCGGAAGGTTATGATGCAAATGTTCCACAAATGGGATGGTCTATGACGAAAAGCATTACCAACGCCTTAATAGGCATTTTGGTAAAAGAAGGCAAATTGGACATCCATCAACCAGCAGCCATTAAAGACTGGCATACATCTGACGACGACCCTAGGAAAAATATAACGCTAGATCATTTGCTGCGGATGAGTACTGGTTTGGAATTCGAGGAAGAATACGATAAAGCATCAACTGTGAATCAAATGCTATGGACCAAAGCCGATGCAGGTAAAGTGGCGTACAGTCAACCATTGGCTCATCCTATAGACAGTGTCTGGAATTATTCTAGTGGAACGACAAATATAATCTCCCACATTATCCGTAATCAATTTGATGATTACCAGGATTATTTGTCCTTTCCATACAATGCACTATTTGACAAAATCGGCATGACCAATGTGTTCTTTGAGACAGATGCCAATGGCACACATGTTGGTTCTTCTTTAATGTATGCCACTCCACGTGACTGGGCACGTTTCGGCTTATTGTATTTGAATGATGGCGTGTGGAATGGAGAGCGTATTTTACCGGAAGGATGGGTTGACTACTCAAAGACTCCAACCCCCACTGTGAAGCCTTATGATTTCTATGGTGCGCACTGGTGGCTCAATGCCAAGCAAGAACCCAAGGGCGATTCTGGATTTGCAAGGCATTGGCCAAGTGTTCCCACTGATGCTTATTATGCCTCTGGTTTTGAAGGACAGACGGTGATGGTAATTCCTTCGCTAGACATGGTAATTGTGCGATTAGGTCAGACGTTGGATCGAGGTGCTTGGGATATTGGGGAGTTTGCTGCGAATGTCATAGATGCTATATAAAGCTTTGTGAAATTTTAAAAATAGATGATGATCCCTATAACAAGTGATCTTTATGAAGTGTATGACTCAATTAGTTTATTGAAATTGCATGCCTTCCTGCCGGCAGGCAGGTTCAACCGTAAAAGAGTTCAAACTGTCTCTATTGTCGAATCATATCCTTAACCAACATGCTGCACTCAACACTTCCCGCCTAAAGCGGGACTCATAACTTCCAACAATTGGTGGATTCATATCGAGTTCATATTGTCTCTATTCACGAATCGTATCCTTGACCAAGGTGATTCACTCAACACTTCCCGCCTAAAGCGGGATTCATAACTTCCGCCAATTGGTGGATTCATAACTTCCGCTAGACGGATTCATAACTTCCGCCAATTGGCGGATCATCATCGGATCTAATCACATCCCCCAATAAACGCGTGCAAGGTCGCACCTACTTGTACCTCGAATCCTTCCAATAAGTCAATCTCCGTAGCCGCATCATAATCTACTTGCGCTGGTAACAAAATAACTTGATCCGAAGAAATATAACTTCCTGAAACATAGACAGCATTGGAGCTTTGATTAGCTGTTAGATCTAAACTTGGTGGACATGCTGGAGCAGGACAACTACCCATATTATGACCTGAAGTCCAATTGGAAACACACCCTGGAGCCAGGTCAAAATTTTGTAGGCTTCCATTGTGCCCATTGGCTTTGTCGAATAATGTGGTGTTGCCGTTATTTAACACACAAGCATCAGCATCATTAAAATCGTAGTAAGCGACAAGTCCTGGTTCTGTACCTGAATAAGGTGCTGCCATGGAAGCTGCCATTTCTGCTGCTGTTACCGTTCTATTCCAAATGGCTAATTCATCAATAGCACCATCAAAGAAATTACAATTACAATTCCAACCTTGTCTACCGATATATAGAGGATTTGTATCCGCGTTGTAAAGATCACCCAAAGTAAAACTCTGAGGAGGCAGCTCTTCAGTTCCATTTACAATAAAAGTCACAAATGATTCAACACTACCTGGAATACGGTCTACGGAAACCGCAACATGAGTCCAGGTGTTTTGAGGAATAGACGAATCACTAAACCGCCATTGTGCAGTCTGACCGTTAGCTAAAAATAAGCCCAGTTTCGCAGGCTCACTAAAAAAAGGGTCATCATCAGCAATAATCTGGAAAATATATTCGGTTGCAGCACTACCTCCATGGCCTTTGGATACGATGGTCTTATAATCGCCATTACTGGGATTGACCCAAGCTTCAAAAGCAAAATCACCACTAGTCACATTCAACACAGGATCATGAGGCACTTCGATATAATCCGATGTATTGCCTCCAGCATCTTCATCACTGTCAAAATTTAGAGCTCCATCACGATCTGCTGGACAAAGATCTATACAGGTCACCAATCCATCTTGGTCAGGATCTGAAGAATCGTTGCATGGAATTAGCATAATCTCTACAGGATCTTGGTCATCGCCTCCAGAGGGATCATTGACATTATTGTCATTAGCCAGGTCATTAGGTGTGGCATTATCTCCTGGGGTACTATCGATATCATCTCCATTATCGGTTGAGATCTCTGCATCATTGACCAAGCTTGTTCCTGTGAATGCAGGATCGACAACACAAGTAATGGTAACTGTATGTGTGATTCCTGGCGCAATGGAAGCTATCGGTGTATTTAAAGATGCTGTACCACCTACTTGGGTCCAATTAGCATCCAGAAGGGTCAACCCATTGGGCAAATAATCATCGACACTTATAGAATTAGCAGATTCCGTTCCTTGATTAATGACCTCTATCTCAAATGTGACCATATCTCCTGGGAGATAAGGCCCAGAAGATTGTTCAGTCATTCTCAAAGCGAGATCAAAAAATCCACAATCCAATTCAGTCAATGTGGCTGAGTTTGATATCACAGATCCCATCGCATTAGTAACAACACAACGATATTGACTGGCATCTAATCCAGTGACGTCAGCTATTGATAAAGTCATGGTGTTGGTACCAGAGAAAGGAGCAGCATTAGCTAAGGGCATAAAACCGCCACCACTATTTTGTTCCCACTGGTAAAGATCAGCATTGCTTGCAGACATAGAAAATGTCGTCGAACTCCCATTGCAGACCGATGAATTTTGCGGATGTGCTGTAATCACTGGCAATGTAGTCGCTGGTGGACAAGAGATGCCAGATCGCAAAAAGGTTTGAAATTCACTGTCCTCACCGACCACCACTATAAATTGCTCTGATATCGTAATGATCCCTTCTGGATGATTCATCTCTGGAAACAAAACTGAAGACCCAATCAAATCTCCTGTTATAGGATCTACTTCGACCACAATATTACTTTCTTGAGACAGTATAAGTAATGTACCAGAAGAAGTATAGGACAAACCAGCAGCATCTGTGATTGGGGATGCATAGGTCATGGCCTTAGCTTGCAAATCAAAAGGGGTCGTTATGATGGGATTAGCCGAATTCGGATCACTAATTTTTCTAATCTGCATATCATTTTTTTCGCTGACGACAAACAACTCATCTCCAGCTACATTGTAGGCAATCCCTTCGATACCATCAAAACCGAAAGGAATGGTCGAATCAATAAACTTCACAAATCCAGCTGTGTTGTTAGGAGCATCCTGGATGGTGATAACGTCAATAAAATTAATGTCTTCTACAGCGATGGCATATGTATTGTTGCCCAGATAGGCGATGCCTTCCAGATCAGATATTCCTGGACCATAAAAAATTTCGCGAATGTAAGAACCTGAGAGACTCAACTCATGAATCGACCCATCATCCACGACAACAAATAATGTACCTGTATCATAGTTGTAGCAGACGCCTGAGAGATCTTCTGCGATATTGGGTACAGGAGTGACAAATGAACAAGAATTGAATTGTGGCAAGTCGAAAGAGCCTTGACCAACCGTTGTCTGACTAATTGACCAGATGATTAAGAATAGCAATGAGAGCTGTTGTTTTTTAGATTTCATTGTTAATTAGATTTATAATGGAAGTATACTCTGCCTATTATCTTCTTTAATTTAATAGTACTAGTCTTAAATATAAGCCTTTGAGATAGTTATTACAATACTCCTGCCTGCCGGTAGACAGGTGCAAAGGCAAGTGTGCTGTCAATAAAAAAGAAAAGACACCTCCTCATCTGCTTGCACGGCTGTTACTGCTCTAACAGAATTTTAATAATTGCCTTACAGAAGGGTTAAAGATAAGAGAAGATTACCGTGCTCCGCCATTTGCTATAGTCAAAGGAATCTTCATGACCCCTAATTCGAAAGCTCTGCGTACTAAACCAGCGGCGTTTTTGACTGCCAGTTTTTTTAACAGATTTTTTCTGTGAGACATAGCTGTGTGGTGACTGATGTGCAGTTTATCTGCAATTTGCTGATTGGTATTTTCAAAGGCGATCAAGCGTAGTACCTGTGTTTCACGCAAAGAGATAGTGTATTTCATAGTGTATGGTTTTACTATACATACTTTTGGAAGTATTTGATTTTAAAATGCCGAAAATGAATTACTCTTAAAAGAAATTTTATTCCTACGACTTCATATCGCATCTTTCAAGGTTTAATGTCATGTTCTAAATTTGGGGGTGCTTGCATATGCATGTGGTGTTTGTATAAATAGGGCAACCATTATATAGAAAACACAAATTTTCACATACCGACTTATGTATATCATGATAAGATAATTTAGTAATTATGAATTTGCAGACCAATAAACATGCATTAATTCAGGCACAGACTTATGGTTTATAATTTTATTTCTTTTCCTATTAAATACAACTGAAGGTGTGTGATTTTGAAATTGTATTTCTTGTACTGAGATGTAAAAGTGCGACCATAATGCAATGGAAGTCGTCTTCTACTGGAAGTTTCAGCATCTTTAAAATTGGCTTATTTCAATTGTATTTTCAAAGTGAAAAGAGAATTAATTAATCATCAAACATCATTTTTATTTTATATGGATATAATCATCTAGCAGCGCTTGCTGTAAAGATAAGTGTGTGGTTCTATGCCTACAATCCCCCATTTGGGGGGTATCTGATTGAATTACTGTTGGCAATCACTCTTTACTAGGATTGTTGTCAGAGAGGCGCTATTCCTATGATTAAGTAGTATATTTATTTATATTAACAAGGATATAAATAGCGTTATGAACCCTATCAACATTCGAATTGCACTTGTTGAGGACGACGAGCGGTTTAGAACAAACTTGAAAAAGTATTTTGACTTGACAGATCCCTTCGAGGTGATTTTCACTGCAGATTCTGTTGAATCTGGTTTAATTCAACTTGAAGCACATGATGATCTTGATATAGTCTTATTGGATATTGGACTACCAGGCATGAGTGGCTTAGAAGGCATTCCATTGTTCAAAAAAGTAAAACCCGAACTTGATGTTGTCATTCTAACCAGCTACGAAGAAGAACAAAAAATATTGAAGGCTTTGTGTTCTGGAGCGACATCTTACATCTCGAAAAGAACTCGGCTTGAAGAAATCGCTTCAGCTTTACACATTGTCCACAGTGGCGGATCATTCATGTCTCCTTCCATTGCAAGAGAAATTGTGACTTATTTTGCCAAAGGACAAAACAAAGAGAAGAAAAAAATTCTTACAAGTAGACAAACGGAAATCATGGAATTGATGATTGAAGGGAATACTTATTCGTCTATTGCACAGGCCTTGTTGATTTCTGCCGAAACTGTCAAGTCTCACATCAAGCAAATCTATACAAATCTTCATGTGAATAATAAGGCACAGGCGATTGCGAAGTATATGGCTAATTGATGTTATCAAATGTCGCAAGTTACAAACTAGCAACTGCGCACTTTAGGAAATAATAACATCCATGCCGGCATCTAATCTGTGTTTCAATTTTTCTATATTTTTTTCTTTGTGAAAATGCCGAATAACTCTGATCCCGCTCGTGGCGGAATGGAATTATAACAATCTTCAAACGTTTGAACAGTGAAAAATGGATCTAGATGTCGGAGGTATTCTTCTTTGTTACCACCAAAAGGGCGTTTTACCATATCATCAGTTAATGGGATATCAAACCAAAGGCCGACAAGCTTTCCTTTTGGAGCCAACAGCTGATGCATTTGATCAGCATAGGCATGGCGATTCTCGTCTGTTGGCGGAAAGGAACAGAAAAACGTTTGTTCAAAAATCAGCTCGTATTGACCTTTTGTTTCAAAAAAGTTTGCTTGAATAAGTTGGTCTGTAGGAAAGCTCGGTACACGTGTTTTAAATGCTGCTAATGGTTCAGATGCTATATCGAGAATATAGACATTTTTAAAGCCTTGATTGAACAAATATTCGGCTTCATAGGAATTGCCTGCTCCAGGAATGAGAATTTTGACTTCTTTTTTTTCGAGCTGATCAATGTATGTTTTAAGTGGTGTTGAGGGATAACCTATGTCCCAACCAGTCCTGTTTTCTTGGTAGCGAGCTGACCAAAAAGCACTTTCTTTATCGGTGTTTTTTATGGAAGACATTTTTAATATTTAAGGACAATACTTTTAAATGAACACTAATATACTTCATTGTCTGTCGCAAGTTACAAATTCGCGACTGTCACTTTAGGAACAACAAACCCACGACTGCGGACTTTAAGAAACAAAATTCCACTTTACTGTAGACATTATTACACTTTGACTAGTTTTATTACTAAGCAATCAATGAATTTGTATATAATGATCTTATATAAAGCTGAATTGACTATATTCCTTATGGTAAAACGTAGAGTTTGGTGAAAAGAACCTTTATCCTTTTGTTTCTATTTTTTCAATCAATTGCATATGGACAATTTGGGATAAATTTCAATTCTAATTTAGATATCTCTTTTTGTTCTGTATTTACCATAAATGGTAGTATTGAGAGATCCTTAAGCTCCTCAAATGATCCCACACTAAGCTTGTTGATCCAATTTACCCAGCCTGTCACATTGGAAAATTTTATTGGTAATATAGTACTAAGCAACTCTAAGTCAACCGAATTTCTTTTTGAGCTTACGGAATCAAATTGCGACTTTACTTCTGTAGAATTCCTGTTTGTCCCAGCTTGTAATCAACAAGCAACCCAATTCAAAGCAGACATACAATTACAGGATTCAAGTAATCAAGCATTAGCCGATCAAGAATTATTCTTTTTTTTAAACACCCCTTCAATTGAACTATCCTTTGGAGACTATCGATACAGCCCTGAAAATAACACACTTGCTAAACCTGTTACCATTACAAATTTAGGAAAGGAGCCAATCAGAGAGATCGCAATACTAGCAAAACCTTCAATGAATTTTGCTACCCTAATTAATGAGCCAAGAATGTTTACAAGAGAAGGCGACACACTGATTTCTGATGTTCCACTTGGACCATTTGAATCAATTAATGCGTTTCTTGAATTTGAGCTAGATGACTGCGAGCTGCAAACCATACAATATGATATCCTTTTTGGATGCTCAGTTAATGAGTGTTTCTCTACGCAATCCTTTATCGATGAAAATGAGTTACAGTCTTCTAACATTACAGTAGATGCATCTGCATTCAATATCGGTCTCTGTGAAGAATTGTTTTCTCAAATCACCATCAACAATTTCGACAATGGAATTTCTTCAGCGGTAGGAGATATTTTTAATTTAACCATCAGACTAGAGGATTTGAATCTGTCATTTAGCCGAACATTTGTGGAGTGTTTTGAACTAGAGGCGTGGAGCGACAGCAGAATTCCAATCAACACAAATATCATTGATGACATTACGCATATTATTGATTTCTCTTCCATTACATCTGATCCTGATGGACCAGGTGGATTAAGTGATTTAGACAATGACGGCCAATTTGATGATATTGCCATTAATAGTAGCGCAACTATAGAAGTCGGTACTGTAGTGACGCGAGACTGTCAGGATCAATATACCACTCAAGAGATTGGCTTAGATGTCATAACAGAATACGATAATTTTTGTCAACGATTAACAGCCGAAAGTACGATTGCAGATGACTTTACATTTCTTGGCACACCAGCTTACTATTCGACAAGCACACGAGATCCTATTGGTCTTACGATTAGTCCAAGCAATGATTTTTCTGCGTCAGAAGGTGACACCATTGGATTTATATTTCAAATACAACCAAACAGAAACATAAATAATAATTGTGGTTCGGACACATATATATGGACACTTGATGTTCCTCCAAATGTTGAATCAGACCCTTCTTCGCCATTCATGACTACATTGAGAGAAAACTCACTTAGAGTAATTGAACCGATAGACATAATAGGTGACACACTATTTATTTTTGAAATAGAAATTGACCCACAAGAATTGAGAAATGGAATAAATACATTAACAAAAAATTTTATCGCCAAATGCATCAATCAAGATATTGCAGGTGCAAACACTTGCCAAGAGTGCTTGAGTATACAAAACTTTAGATTCAGATCAACAGTTGAAAAAGAATGCTCCCTTAACTGTCAAACCCCTATCCCAACAAGAACAAGCATATCACCAGAATTCAATATCATTTGCGACACACAACCGACAGACATAACATCAGTCAGTGCTGAACCACTTCAGATTTTCAATTTGGTGCCCGGCATTATAGATACAATCACTTTAGAAAATAGAGCTGTTTTTGATGAACCTTCTTCATTAAACAATCGACTATTTTTTGAAGGCGATACGATTCTATTTAGATTTCCAATTGAACTAAACTGCCCTAATGAGCTAGAACAATTTGAAATCATTTTAAACAAGAGAGGTAGATTTAATACACTGACTGACTATACGTTTCATAATGCTACAGTACACACCCTAGAAAATGGAGCAATAATAAATTCTTGTGATTTTATAGATAAAATAAACTCAACTGACAGATCATTTTTAACTATTTTATTTGAACAGTCAGATTTAATGAGTCCTTGTTTTGATCTTGATAAGACCCATTATGTAGATGTTATTGCCACTCCAGCAATCAATTGTACGACAACTCAGTGTCCACAAACATCCGAACAAATTATAAACACTTTCATAGCGGAACGGAGTTTTAATGGTTGCGAACGAAACACGTTGATCAACAATTCAAATATTTTTATTCATCAAACATTTGTTCCGTCTACTTTTGAAATAAATAATTTTCAGTTCAGTGAGACACAATTTTCACTCTTCCAAACAAATACAAATTCATTCGCTATTTATGACCCTGTTGATGCGACTGGAGAATTTAGTCCAGAGTATAAATTTGTACCAATACTACGTGAATTAGGCATTCAAGTGCCTGAAGCATATGAATTAGTCGGTTCATTTAATCTAATCACTACTGAAACATTTGACACACAATTTGGGGGTGGATTTAATCTAGGGAATTCGGTTCTCCAACTTGAACCTACAATCACAGTAAATCCAGATAATTCAACAACGTATCGATTCACAAATTTTGATCGAGAATTTTATCATAATCAATTTCACGAAGGTATTTACGGCGAGTATTATATAAAAGCTATATGTACGCCTGTGGAAAATAAGAGCGAAATTATAGTTTCAGGTACGATAGAATATATTAATTTCGCCAACGGGACCCTAGATAGACTTTTTCATAATTTTAATGAACCCATTTCTATTGATTTTCAGCCGAGTGCTTTTCAATTAATGGACAATTTTCAAAACTCCACAAATCAGTCATCAACAAATTTTCAAATTAATGTCACAAATAATTCAGTGTCAGAATCTTTGGATTCGCTCAGAGATGATTTGGAATCTAGATATAGATTAATTTACCAATCAAGCGGTACTGTAATTGACTCAATCATCATAAGTGAGGTTAATTTTAATACAGGACAAGGAATTCTTTCCGCAGTACCGACAGAAAATTTTATAGTAAACGATTCGACTATTGATATTCGTTCTATTCGGAGACCAGTACAAGAATTCCTAGCTCAGCAAATTGACAGTCTCTTCGTTTTCCCTGACGCCTTTACTATTTTCACTTCAGATCATCCTTGTGGTTTTGACACTGTTTTTTATCAACTAGGGATAGCTGCAGAATTCGAAAATACCTCTTGTGTATCGACAACAATTAACGATGATTTTTTTGTCATTTTTTCTGCAGAGGGATTTCCTCGAATAGCCTTCGATTCCATACCTGAATTCATAAATATCAATGAAGAAAATTCACTGTTTTTTACTCTCACAAACATTGGTACGGCCCCTCTGATAAACAACACTATTTTTATTAGTGATCTATCAGATATAGATTTTGAATTGTGGTCGTTGGATGAAAATGGAAATAGAAATCTGCAATTAAACAGTCAGATCTCATTTCAAGATGATATTGCAGCAGTACCATTAAATGGTTTTAATTTAGACACTTTAGCAAATGCGGGGATTAACAATACATCTTCTTGGCCTTTTGAATTGGTTCTAATTGACCCGTGTCCAATAGAGCAATTCTTTTCTGTAAATATATTCGCGGAATCCGCTAACATTTGTATTGGTCAACAGACAAGCCAAACTGTCCAAACTCCACCAGCTGTATACGTGGACAGAAGTGAGCAAATTGAATATGAACTAAATAATGTATCTATTTCAGATTTGAATTCATGTGGGGATACCTTAACCCTTTCTTTACTTATTAATCAAATCAATACATCAAGCCAAGTTTTAGGCAATAGCATTATCGAGATAGAATTGGCAACAGATTTAACTGTATTTCAGGATGGAATATTTATAAACAATCAACAAATAAATAATGTCCAAACCATTCCTTCAGAAAACAACAACAGGTCGACTATTCGTATTGAATATGATGAGTTATTAGAAGATAATTCAACGTTAACAATAAATATTGATGGTGTTTGTGTGGATCAATGCAGAAAAGATGACATCCGAATATCTATTTTTTCACCTGAATTTGCCGAGTGCCAATCACAACAGACACCTGTAAATCAAATCAAGGGAATAGAGTCAATATCTTCATACGGCTGGAATCCCTTAATCAATATTGAAAACATCGACTTCACACTTGGAAATATAGAAAATGATTCTGTTGAATTGATTTTGCAAACGACATTTTCTCAAGAAACAAACACCCCATTTACAGGATTCGTTTTTATAGATTTATTCAATGACATCAATGACAACGATGAAGTAGATAATGGTGAACTGGTAGATCGATTTTCAATTAATGATGATTTTATTAACCAGACATTAATTATTGATTATAGCACTACCCTATCATTTTCATCTTTTTGTTCACTAGAAATGAGAATTGGAAACGACACTGACTGTGACTGCTCGAATTCACATATGGCAATTGCGGAGGACAACACCTTCAGATCCGAAACAGAAATCAATTATTGTGGACAAGAGCCCATTGATATTCCAATTTCCACACTTTCCAATTCTTGCACATCAGCTATTTCCTTGCCCAATGGTGTCGCTTTTTTAAATGACAGTACTCTAATTTTAGACCCAGAAATATTTACAGAAAATTCTCTGCAGATTGACAGAAGTTGTGGAGGTTGTACATTCATTGATAATTTCGATGTTTCAGAATTTCGTTATCCATTTAATCTTAATGTTCAAAATCCAAATTGTATACAACCAGATGGTGCTGTATCTGTGGTAGAATTTAGCAATGATTTCTTATTTGGACTCGATCAACAATCATTAACAAATCAGACTTCGTTTACATCTTTACCAATTGGCAATTACACCCTTTTTGTTCAAAACCAAACTGGTTGTATCGACAGCATGACTTTCGAAATAATTCCAGAAGATTCAATCGGTATTAGTATTCCTACAGAAATCAATGCATCTATGCCTGGCACAATTGAATTAAACAGCAATCAAGAATCTATCCAAGGTGCCGATTGGTTATGGAGCTCCTCAGACTTTGAATTAAGTTGTACAGATTGTCCTTTCCCTACGATTGTGGCAGAATCAAGTGGTGTGGTTAATGTAACCATCACACTTGGTGAGTGTACACTTTCAAGGTTGATAATGGTGTTGATTCCTAATAATGACATTTATGCGCCAAATGCATTTCGCCCAAGCTCAACAGTAAATAACGAACGATTTAGAATTACACCTAACTCTTCTTATGACACGTTGATATTGTTAATATATGACCGTTGGGGTAATTTGGTTTTTCAAGAAACTTCAGAAGATTTTAATTCGGATCAATCAGGCTGGGATGGTTTAATAAATGGAGAAACAGCAACTTCAGGAGTTTACGTATATAAAGCGACAGTGGAACGATTCTCAGACAATGAAGTCATTGAACTGGTTGGAGATTTTATTTTATTTCATTAGAGCAACTGAAGACTTCCCGCTTCTGCAAGGATGAAAGACTTTAGGGAGGAAGTTGGGTCACTGAAGGCGTCCCACCTCAGAAATGCTGAAAGACTTTAATCAGTAAGTTGGTCGCTGAAGGCGTCTCGCCTCAGCAAAGATGAAAAGCTTTTAAGCGGATATGAATTATTAAGACGCATTACCATTTTTGTTATAATTTTATACTCATGAGTTTATTATCAGCTTTAGAAACCCGTTGCGAATCAACCTGT
>CALLFA010000012.1 GCA_937997635.1 uncultured Saprospiraceae bacterium
CACGATTCAACAAATGACAAAAAATCACCCCCATATCATCCCCGAGGTCGAAAAGTGGCCAATCAACATCATGTACCAATCCCGTGATCGGCTCGTCGAAGACATGATTGAGTATACATTGAACAAAATGACGAAGGGGAAGTCTGAAGAAGAATTGGCTTCTATTGCGGCGACTACCATTTACAATGAAAAAATAAGAATCAAAACTAACCCTTGGAAAGTAGACCCGCCAAATGAGATGCAGTATTGGAAGAAGCTGGAATCTGAAATGAAGGCCATTCCTGATAAAGAAAATCAAGCTCAACATTATGCAGCAGTATTGCGCAAAATCATCAACCGATATTCAGAAGAAATAGCTGGTAATTTTAATCCAAATACATTTCGATTTTCAAGAAAATTATTGACGTTTTTTTTCAAACGATTATACAATAAAGGCAAAGAGAAATCCACCTTCAGATTGTGGGGGACTAAGAAACAATTGACAGATAAGATTAAAGCATTTGGAGAAATAGAAACAATCCGAAAATTATATGACAAAGGCACCGTTGTCATTGTCCCCAATCATTTCAGCAATCTAGATTCCATATTGATGGGTTTTGCCATAGATTCGAAGGTGGGAATACCAGCTTTCTCTTACGGTGCAGGATTAAACTTATATGATAATGAATTAGTAGCCTACTACATCAATCGATTGGGGGCATACAAGTTGGACAGACGCAAGAAGAATCCAATCTACTTGACCACACTAAAAACATTCTCCACATTGTCCATCCAAAAAGGCGTAAACACTTTGTTCTATCCAGGAGGGACTCGGTCGAGAAGTGGTGAATTTGAAAAGTATATCAAGTTGGGCCTATTTGGTACCATGATGGAGGCACAGCGAAATTTGTGTTTGGCAGGCCAGAAAGAAAAGATATTTGTCGTCCCTATGACCGTGGGCTATCATTTTGTCCTAGAAGCAAAATCACTCATCGAGCAACATCTTAGCAAAGAAGGGAAAGAAAGATTCATCAAAGATAAAAAAATAGGAACTTTGCGATCTCTTTTTGGCTTGCTTGGTAGACTGTGGAAACGTAGATCGGAAGTTATCTTCAACTTCGGCCATCCAATGGATGTATTTGGTAATAAGGTTGATGCCAATGGAGACAGCTACGATGAAAGAAACAGACAATTGGACATCCTTGATTACTTCAAGTCCAATGGCGAACTATCCATAGACGAACAAAGAGAATCCAGATATACAGCCAAATTGGGCAAACAGATTTTGGAATCGTTTAAAAAAGAAAATGTCATTCTAGAAAGTCATTTGCTTGCCTTTGTCGCTTTTTGGTACATCCGCAGGGAAAATCAAAAGCTAGATTTGTTCAGTTTTCTGCGTTTGCCAAAGACAGAATGGCAGATTCCAGAGCAAACATTTGTGGATTTAGTACAGCAGGCTAAAGACTATTGTGTAGAATTAGAGACCAATGGCACCTTGAAATGTACAGAAGCATTCCATCTGCCAATTGATAAATTTATCGAAAGAGGTTTGGAGTATCTAGGATCTTATCATAACTTAAAGCCGTTAACCTTTAGTAAAACTGCATTTCAGTCAGAAGACTTGAAATTATTGTATTACTACCATAACCACTTAGTTGGCTATGATATAGAACAAATGCTGCAATCGTTCTATAATTCTAAACGAGCTTAAGTAAAGAAGATTTAGTGTGAATTTTATTATATACGATTTAGAAGCAACTTGTTGGAGAGGGAGACCACCGCATGGCGTCAACGAAATCATCGAAATTGGTGCTGTCAAGATGGACCAATACGGTGAAAACAACGGCAGATTCAATCGATTCGTCAAACCAACAGTCAACCCCCAATTATCCTACTTTTGTACAGAGCTCACCACAATCACACAGAAACAAGTAGATGCAGCTGCCACTTTTCCTAAAGTCATCGAAGACTTCAAAGACTGGATAGAATTATACGACGATTATCTCCTTTGTGCTTGGGGCGAATTCGATATCCAGATGATCCGCAATGATTGCGCTTTGCATCGGTTAGACACTGACTGGCTAGAGTCTTTCACCAACCTAAAAGGCCAATACCATCGCATTAAAAACATAGATAAATTCACAGGACTCAAAACAACCCTAAAAAGAGAAGGCTTCGAATTTGAAGGTGTCCATCACAGAGCGATATCAGACGCTGAAAACTTATGTAAGATTTTTACGAAGTATTTGGATGAATGGGTTTATTAGGGCGCTTGATGGCGCGCTTGTTGGGTCGCTCGTGAACTCGCTGTTGGGTCGCTCGTGAACTCGCTTGTTGGGTCGCTCGTGAACTCGCTTGTTGGGTCGCTCGTGAACTCGCTTGTTGGGGCGCTCGTAAACTCGCTTGTTGGGTCGCTCGTGAACTCGCTTGTTGGGGGCATCCGTTAGAAATATTAAAAATCTGTTTGTAACGATAAATAAACCAACAAGGCGTCAGCCGCCCCAACAAGGCGTCAGCCGCCCCAACAAGGCGTCAGCCGCCCCAACAAGGCGCTAGCCGCCCCAACAAGGCGCTAGCCGCCCCAACAAGTGAGCTTGCGAACGCCCCAACAAGTGAGCTTGCGAACGCCCCAACAAGTGAGCTTGCGAACGCCCCAACAAGTGAGCTTGCGAACGCCCCAACAAGTGAGCTTGCGAACGCCCCAACGAGTGAGCT
>CALLFA010000013.1 GCA_937997635.1 uncultured Saprospiraceae bacterium
ATTGGTGAGGAAGGAGAGTTTTTTGATGTGATCTACATCTCTTTTTTGATCATAAAAACGCACATCTCCTTCACAAATCAAGTTTGGTTCGTACACCAAGGATAAGTCATCATTCGTCTGTAATTCTCGTTTCGCTTCAGAAGAAGATTTCCAGACTGCAAAAAACTTTTGAATGACCCCTGGGTCTATAGAAGGGCGTACAGCTTCATTCACATCAGGTGTTGCGACTGTTGGAGATGGCGCAGCGCTGACTGCTTGGAATGTTCGATCTTCTTTTCGGTCACTCATGAGCTGCTTCACTTGCGGTCTGGTCAATGGACCACGCAGATAAGACATTGCCCAGCGCGTGTGATATATCACTGGTGCGTCACCATGCACATTATGCATCAAAAATACTCTTGATCCCAATGCGGGTATGATCGAGTCAAAGTCTAAGGTCTCTCCTCCAGCTTCTGCAATAGCGCCTTCAAGTCCTTCGAGCACACGCATTTTATCTCGCTCCGTTTGGAGTTTTCCTATAAACCACGTACCCGCATTGGATAAGCCTTTGTAGTCAATATCGACAGGATTTTGGGTGACCAGCACAGATCCGACACCATAAGCCCTCGCTTGCTTAAGTAATGTCAGCAATGGTTTTTTAGAAGGAGGATTCGCTGTCGGTGGGAAGTATCCAAATATTTCATCAAAATATAAAAGGCTTCTGAGACTTGTTGTCCCTGATTGTCGTCTCATCCAACTGATGAGACTGTTGAGCAACAGCGTCACAAAAAACATGCGTTCGGACTCTGACAAATGTGCGATGTAGAATATGCTGTGTCGAGGTTTTCCTTCTGAAGTAAAATAGATTTTTTCAATATCTAGCGGCTCCCCTTGCAACCAATACTGAAACTGAGGTGAAGCGACAAGCGTATTGAAATCCATTGCCAAATTGAATCTGTCCTTTTCAGGATAAAAGGTATCCATATCAAAGACTCCCAATTTGCTCATCGGTGGTTTTTGGATACCGAGGATCAATTTCGCAAGATCTATATCCTCTCCGTTTCTCCAGTAGTGTTCAAACAGATTTGCCAGTAGTATTCCTTCTCTACTTCTGACAGGATCTTCTTTACTGCCTACCATGCCAAGCAATGCGGCTACTGTTCCTTGAATCCGCTCACGCAACATTTCAGAATCGGAATCAAAATCCACTTTGGGTGCAGCAAACGATCCAAGGATATTAATCGGTACTCCAGAATCAGATCCTGGAGTATAAATGGTGTATTCCACTGATTCTTTCAGTAAGCGCAATCGGTCAGTTCCTTGTCCCCATTGTCCAAGTCCGTTTTTCCACAACTCGGACATGGACGTAGCATATTCATCTACTGTCTTGCCTTTTCTACTTGCATCATCAGGGTTTATCCAAGGCTTGAAATCATCAGGGTTTAGATTTTCAAATTGCAACATGAGGTTGGTCATATCCCCTTTAGGATCAATGATGATGGCTGGTACCTTATCAATAGCTGCTTCTTCAAGTAGTCCTATACATAAGCCTGTTTTGCCACTTCCAGTCATGCCTACACACACGGCATGCGTCGTTAAATCACGTGCATCATAGTTGATGGCCTCGTCAGTGACTGTCTTAGTCTGCAAGTCGTAAGCAGCACCTAAGTAAAAAGAACCTAATTTTTCTGGAGGCAATTGCATCATGTCATATTAATTATAATACAAATATAAACATGCCATTGATTACTCCCTTAATCGACACTGTTTTATCACACCCACATTTTTTCTTGTACTTGTAGTCAATTTGTAGGCATCCGTAGCTAAGATGTGGAATTTTTAGATGTGGATCGACTTTTCATGCATAGTCTTATCAGTAATAGTTTAAGTGCTTTTGTAAGAAAAAGTATGGTCACCAAAAAAGTTTATTGGCCTTCATTTTTAAACTAGAGAAGATGCAACTAGAGAGATACAGTTTAAGGGTGCTTTAATTAGCGAAAAAGTAAGGCCACCAATAAAGTTTGATGGCCGCTTTTTTACACATTGAAAGACACAACTAAAGAAAAATACTAAGGATGTTAGGAGGCGAAAGTTTTAGGGAACTATCGCCTCCTTTTTTTGTAAAATTCTATAATCAAGATTCAACAAAGCAAAATATCTAAACCACTGCTGTGTGATTTTTTGAACCTACCTGCTGGCAACTGCTGCTGGCAGGTAGTTTCCACGGATTTCAATCCCATTAAACTACTTATGATTCTTGTATAACTCGTATATTTATACCCAACGGATTTGAGTATGAGCTATTAATTATGAGGCCCTTTTTTCTAGATCAAGGCGTAAAACGTAGGAATAGTGGTGCTATTACGAGGCTTTGCAACGCAGATATTGATAAAATGGGCAGTAGTAAATGGGTCACACTCAAGTGCGCTGGGTATAGAACAACAATTAGCAATGAGTACGCATAGAATGAGTCCGTCATCCACAAAATTTTCTGATTTAAGTCTAGAAGAACTAGAACACAAAAAAGCTTCAGAACATCAGCTTTTTATTTTAGCAATTTTTGGTTGCGTTACTGTTTTTCTCATTTACATCTACAACTTTTATAAGGGTAGCTATTTAGATTGGACCATAGGCATTGGTATTGCCCAGTTTCTATTCCCACTTATTTTCTTAGGGAAGAAAAGAGAGGTGGAGCGGGAGATTGAGAAGAGGAAGTCTAATGTTGAATTTTAAATGATTGTCAACAACTCGCTTTAAACTTAAAAATAGGAGTTTTAAGCTAGTTACTTACTTCCAATTAAACATTCAACATAAACACTAAAAATTAAACATTGCCTCCCAGACACTTAATCCTGCTCCGCAAATACCTTCTGCAATAAAGAAGTTGTGCGCTGAGACACATCTGATCGGATGCCTTCTTCCTTTTTAGCGACCAAAGAAAATAATCCATCCATTGCTTTGGTAGTCACATGGTCAGATAAATCTGGATTTAATTTCGTGATGAATGGGATCTTGTTGTACGCATTCACAGCATCTGCCCAGTAGTCAAGTGCACCAAATTTATTTAATGAATTGATGATGATGGGGTCAAATTCTGCACGCAAGGCTTGATTGGTATTCCTTTCCAGATAATTAGTAGCAGCATTTTTATCGCCTTTAAGGATATTGAGTGCATCCTGAAAAGTGATTTTCTTAATCGCATCTAAAAATATTGGACCTGCGCTTTTGGCGGCGTCTTCTGCAGCTCTGTTGACGCGCTTGACGATTTCTTCTTCCACATTGCTAAAGCCTGGGACTATTTTCAATTTATCCGTGACTTTCTGTACATCCTCTGGCATCAATATCTGATAAATTGATTTGTAGTAGCCATCTTCTGCTGAAAGAAAATCAACAGCATCTTCGACTCCAAAATTTAAGGCTTCTTTCAACCCTCTGCCGGTTTCTTCTGCTGATAAACCGAGGCCTGTATCTAGGACTCTTTGCAAATCAGCGGGGTCGCAGGACATCATTAATATCGGAAATAACAGTAATACTATTCTGTTCATGATTTTGTTTTGTTTTATAACTGAATATTTGATCTCAATACTATTAAGAGAATCATAAATATTTGAGATCACTTATTGAGACTTAGGTTTATATAAATCAGTAACAAGGTCAAACCACTTATTTGTCGCAGAAGACATCATGCTTGTTCGGACCGAGTTTGTGCTAAGACTACAGCGGCCTTCTCAACAGGTCCATCGATTGGAGGATTGAGTTTTTCAATTCTTATTTGCACACTGATGACATCTGTAAACGTTTCAAAGATGTCGTTTTTAATGAGTACGGCAATTGTCTCCAATAACTTATAGGATTCGTTCATCCTCCCTTTACAGATGCTATATAGCTCCTCATAATTTAAGGTGCCTGATAGCCTATCGTCTGCTGATTCATAGTCTGGCACATCGACATTGACGTCCACTCTAAACTCGTTTCCTTTTTGTCTTTCTTCTTCATAAAAACCGTGATAAGCAAAAAAAGTCATTCCTTCGAGTACAATTTTGGTCATTGGAATTGTATTTGTAGTATTTTGTATGGAATAAAAGTAGGTTAAAAATGCGGTTAATAATTTCTTAAATATGGTTGATTAGCAACAAATTACCTACCTTTTACCTTAAAATACTACGTAGCGTTTCAAATGAGATTCACAATTATAATTTTGATTCTTTTTTTGGGTGTGTCTAGCCAAGCACAAGAGACCGTTTATTTAAGCAATCCGTCTTTTGAAGATACCCCAAGAATGGGTGGCCAACAATACAAACGAGCTATCCAAAAATGGTTTGACTGTGGCGAAATTTACTTTAAAGGAGAAACGCCACCTGACATACATCCTACCCACAACAGCGCATGGGGCGTAAGCAAATATGCTATGGATGGAGACACATATCTTGGCTTAGTTGTCCGAGACAATGAATCTTGGGAAGCTGTCTCACAGCGCTTATCAAGTCCATTGAAAGCTGGCCAATGTTATTCATTTTCCATTCTATTGTCTACATCTAAGAGTTATGTGAGTGCTACTCGCTCGACAGGAGCTATTGACAATTATGATGAACCCTCTGTGTTGCAAATTTGGGGAAGCAATCGATTCTGTGGCCGAGCTTACCCTTCTGACATATTGGCTACTTCAGAGACTGTGGTCAACGATGAATGGAGACAGTTCAATTTTAAAATAGAACCGAAAACTGACTATGAGTATATCATACTCGAAGCTTTTTATAAAACACCAACGTTAATTCCATATAATGGACACATACTTCTAGATGGCGCTTCAGATTTTGTCCCAATCCCTTGTGATACAGAAGTCGAACACGAGCCAATGTTACTTACCAATGAATTGGAAGAAGAAGATTTGATTGACAATCCAATTGAGGAACCAAAACCAACAAAAGCAAATTTCAAATCGCCAGCAGCAGACATTGGAATTGCAGAAACACCAAAAGCTGTTGCACCAAAAAAAGAAGTATCAAGCAAACCAAAAGAAGTCACTCCAAAACAAAAACAACCAACACCTAAAGAAAAAACTCTTGGGGGCATAAAAAGAGAAAAAATACAAGAAGGGCAAACTGTCTTAATCGATAAATTATATTTCGAACCCGATAGTTTTTCTATCATTAGAAATTCATATCCCATCTTAAATGAGATTTATTACTTCTTAGAAGACAATGAAGATATTGCTGTGGAAATACAAGGCCACACCAATGGAAACAGAGGAATTACACACGAATATTGTGATAATTTGTCCACAAAAAGAGCTAAAGAAGTTGCTTCATATTTAGCTAAAAAAGGCATTGATGTCGACCGACTAAAATACAAAGGTTACGGTAAACGAAAACCTATAGCCTCCAATCGCACCAAAGAAGGTAAGGCACGAAATCAGCGTGTAGAGATTAAAATTTTGAGTATTAAAAATTAAAGCGGCTGGCTGTCGCTGTAGGCGTCTCGCCTCAGTATAATTAGCACTAACATATCGGCTGTACCCGTCGTAGCCTGCCCGCTAGGCGGCTATGATCATGGTGACAGCTTGTCATATGGCGTATTTCACTTTATGTTATTTGTATATGGTTTGATTCCGTTTAAAATTGCTAGACCTGATTCTATCATTGCTAACTTCTTCAGTTCTTTTTGAAATGAATTTATTGCATTAGGTTCTACGATTAATTCCATTTCTAATTTATCTTTCTCTTCTTCTCTGTAGTCTGTTGCAACGTTTTCTTCAAGGTTAATTTGAACTCCTACTATTCCAGTGACTCCAATTTTATAAAACCGCATTTTAAAGAAAGCATAACTATCTTGTTTTCCACATTCGTGCATCAATTCGCCTCCTTGAAATGGGTATCCATCTAATGAATTTGCGAATGCCAGAAGTGATTCCTTAGTATCATAAACTTCTGTAGTTCCTGAATATCTCCCGTTGTTGCAATTTACTTTTAGCTCGAACATGTCTTCGTCTTTCCATATTACTTCAAGAATTAGATATTGTTTATTGTCCACTTGTTTTGTCAATGTTTTATTTCAATCACTCACTATAAGGAGTGAAATTAATGTCATAACCTCTTGGTTTGTCTGTTGGAGGTTCTTTTGGTTCAGTTTCATAGACTTCTATTTTACCTGTTACCTCAAATCCAATTTGTTCACCTATTACTTTAATCATGTCTGCGGATTCGCCTGTTGATGAAGCCCAATTTTTCATTGCCATCCATGCTTTACCTTTTTGACAATTGAAACCTTCTTTGAGTTCATGTACAACACCATCTGCCAAAGTTGTGTAATGCTTAAATGGAGTTGACATTTTGCCGTATCTTAATTTTAACTTCCAGTCTTTTTCCATTCGGTCGATTTTATGCCATATAACTTTTTGAGCCTAATCTCATTCGTTTGAAAACGTCAATTCAAATCCTAATTGTTCTAAGTCTTTCCAGTATCCGGCATAGGACTTACTGACAACCTTTGGCTTTAGGATACTTAAGCCTTGCAGTAATCCGATAGGTGCAAATGCCATTGCCATACGATGATCCTTATATGTTTCGATTTCTATTTCAGCTTCAGCGGTAACAGTACCGTTAACAGCATAGAATTCTTCATCGGATCGTGGACTGAATTTGGAAGGCAATTTAGACAGATACACTTGGAATTTGCCTAATTCATTCTGTAAAGCCTTTATGCGGTCTGTCTCTTTTATTTTCAAGGTTTCCAAGCCTGTAAAAATGGAGTATATGCCTGTACCTGCGGCCATCACTGCTACTGTTTGTGCAAGATCAGGTTCTTTGATAAAGTCGTATTCGTACAAATCCTTTCGAAGTGAATCGTCTTTTGTCAATCGCCAAATACCATTCCCATAAGCAGCAACAACACCAAAAGAATTGGCAATATCGACGATAGCACTATCCCCTTGCAAACTCGTTTCGAACAGGCCTTCTAATGAGATATCTGATTCTTTGGATAAAGCGGCAATAGAAAAATAGTAAGAGGCCGCAGACCAATCAGATTCTACGATAAAAGGCTTAGCTTGATATGTTTGGTGCTGGACATCGATGGTCATATCGTCTTTCCATTCGTGCTTGACACCAAACTCTTCCATAATCCGAAGTGTCATTTCCAAATAAGGTCTTGACACTAAGGAATCTTGTATATGAAGGCATAGTCCATGTGGCAATTTAGGTGCAATCATCAGCAATGCGGATAAATACTGGCTACTGACACTACCAGAAATCTCGACGTTTCGATTGTATTGGTCTGGATTTACCTCTCCAATTTTCAAAGGTGGGTATCCGTCATTTTCTAAATACTCGATGGTTACACCTAATGTGCGTAAGGCATCCACCAACGGACCAATGGGCCGCTCTTTCATTCGTTCGCTCCCCGTCAATACCTGCTCCCCTTTTTGCAAAGCAAGATAGGCAGTCATGAATCTGTAGCAAGTGCCAGCATGGCCAGCATCATAGACACTTGCATCTTTTTGCTGCAGCAAGTTGGTCATGATCTCTGTATCATCACTTGCCCCGAGATTTTCAATAGAAAAATCGTCATCTGACAACGCTCTTATGATCAAAACTCTATTGCTGATGCTTTTGGAACCTTCTAATTTGATTCGACCTTTGGTTATTCCTGTTGGATGTTTGACGAGGACAGATTCCATTTATTCTTCTTCAGTTTTAATTGGTTGTTCAATAGCATTTTGTTTTGCTTTGTAAGCCTTCTCCTTTTCTTCTTTTGCCTTCTTCCATTCATTGGAATGGCGTTCATAAGCGATGATGATGTCTTTGACCAATCGGTGTCTGACCACATCATTGGCATCAAGAAATAAGGTGCCTATACCAGGAATTGGTTTTAGGATGTCTATAGCAGTATGCAGACCTGACCGTTGTCTTGTCGGTAAATCTATCTGACTCAAATCTCCAGTAATGATGCATTTGGCTGAAGGACCAAGCCTTGTCAAAAACATCTTTATTTGAGAACTTGTTGTGTTTTGAGCTTCATCCAATATGATGAATGCCTGATCAAGTGTACGGCCTCTCATATATGCTAAAGGTGCGACCTCTATGACGCGTGTACTCATGAAGTGTTCTAACTTCTCTGCGGGTAACATGTCTTCGAGTGCATCGTATAACGGACGCAAATAGGGATCAATCTTTTCTTTTAAGTCGCCTGGTAAAAAGCCTAGACTCTCGCCGGCTTCCACAGCTGGGCGCGTGAGGATAATTTTTTTAACCAAGCGATTTTTTAGTGCGCGTATGGCAAGAGCAACAGCCGTATATGTTTTACCAGTACCCGCAGGACCGATAGCAAATACCACATCATTGTGTTCTGATAAATCAATCAACCGTTTTTGGTTTTTGGTTCGGGCCTTTATTGGTTTTCCATTTCTGCCATGTAGGATAGTGGTACCGATGTGGCCATTGTTAGATTCGTCAAGAAATGGATTAGTCCCATTGATAATGTCAGCCATCACGTCTTTGTTGAGTTCTTGCTTTTGTTTGACGAGTCGGACCATTGTTTCCAACTTGGCTTTGACTTTTTGTGTTTCCTTTTTGTCGCCTGATAAACGAATCGTGCTTCCTCGCGATGTGATAGATACATCCGGAAAAGCTTCTTTTAAAATGTTGAGTCTGGAATTTCGTTGTCCATAAAGATCAATAGGATCTATGCCTGTAATACTAAGGTTGATTTCGCTCAATAGTTATCATCGTTTTTATTGTGAAAAAATGCGACCACATTGGATGGTCAAATATAAATGAAAAAGCCTAAAGAGTAGTTCCAAATAAAGGAGTGATCTTTGACAAGATGAAGCAATGTCAACACGTTTATGGGTTATGGGCAGAAATCAATCCATCTAGAGATGTTTAATTAATTGCCTATTAATAGGATTCATTATCGTCTAGTTACTATATTTGACAATTATTTATAATACATAATCAATTGATTCTCTAAGAAAATCGTGTCCCACTAATGAGCATTGTCAGTCTTACTTCAGATTATGGTTATAGAGATTACTATACTTCTCAGCTCAAAGCAGCTATTCTGAAGCGAAAGCCAGATTGTACACTTGTGGACATCAACCACAACATCAAACATTATGATATTGTAGAAGGTGCCTTCTTTATAGAAAACGCATATAGTCATTTCCCGAAAGGGACAATCCACTTAGGTGCAGTCAATGTGTATCACTCAGCCAATGATACTGTTATTGCGTTCAAACATGACGGGCATTTTTTTATAGGTCCTAACAATGGTTTGTTTTCGTTGGTATTCAAGCAAGATGTTCACCTAGATGTATATTCTATTACCAGGGACGACTCCATGCCTTTTGTGATGGATGTTTTTGCGCATGCCATTGCAGCAATTGGGCATGGCCTACCTTTGGAGGACATAGGCACTCCAACAGAAAATTTCATTCAAAAAATTGGCATACAACCAGTAAAAACGTCTTCTCAGATAAGAGCTACCATTATTCACATCGATCAGTATGGCAATGTGATTGTCAATCTGAAACGCGACACCTTTGATCAGATCAGGCAAAACAGACGGTATAAAATCTACTACAAGAGCAAAGATCCCATTACACATTTGAGCAAGCATTATGGCAATGTCAGTATAAATGAAGCCCTTGCCTATTTTAATGCTTCTGACTATTTAGAAATTGCCGTAAATATGGGTAATGCTCACGAATTGCTAAATTTACGTAAGCATGAAACCATACAAATAGACTTTCACGAATAATTATGATCCACAGATTTGTCAAACTTACTTTTCAGATAGAACACATTGATGTTTTCGTGAGCAGATTTGATAAAATCAAAATGGATATCCGCAATCAACAGGGTTGTGAATATTTACGCTTGTTCCAAGACAAAAAAGATCCACGCATATTTTTTACTCATAGTGTCTGGGTAGATGAAGCTCATTTAAATGCTTACCGCAAATCTGAATTTTTTGGTATGAATTGGCCTCAAGTAAAAACCTTGTTTGCCAGAGATCCAATTGCCTGGAGTCTAGATCAACGAGACGAACTGCCTTAGCTTATGACTAATATTTCCTGCCAATCCTATAGTGTGGTATTTGACAAACCTTGGGCAACTCTTGATGCCTTGGTTAAAGAAAAGGCTTACAGCAAAGTCTTTGTGTTGGTGGATACAATGACCGAAGAGCATTGTCTGCCAATAGTAAGGCAAAAAACAAACTTTGACTTTTCTGTCATCACTATTCCTTCAGGAGAAAAACATAAAACAATCACCACCTGCCAAACCATCTGGTCGGCATTAATCAATAATCAGGCGGATCGTCACAGTTGTTTACTCAATTTGGGTGGCGGAGTCATCGGCGATATGGGCGGCTTTTGTGCATCTACCTTCATGAGGGGTATCGATTTTGTGCAAATCCCCACTACCCTATTGTCTCAAGTAGATGCGTCGGTCGGCAGCAAACTTGGTATTGATTATTTAGATTATAAAAATATTGTCGGTGTCTTTAATGAGCCTCAAGCTGTACTCATCGACGTCCAATTTTTGGATACGCTCCTTGATAGAGAATTACGCAGTGGCTACGCGGAAGTGATCAAACATGCCCTGATTCAGGATGCTAATCTGTGGCAAGACTTGCAATCAATCAAAGACCTTCGCGCTGTTGATTGGTTACCAATTGTCCATAGAAATGTCGACATCAAAAAAACTGTCGTCGATCAAGACCCATTTGAAAAAGGCTTGCGGAAGATTTTGAATTTTGGGCATACGATTGGTCATGCGGTGGAGACTAATTATTTGCATCAGGAGCATCCATTGTTGCACGGTGAAGCGATTGCGATTGGGATGATTGTAGAGAGTTTTATTGCCACTCACAAAGGACTGCTTGACGACAACTCTTTTAAAGAGATTGAAACCTACATCCGGTCTATATATGATGACCTCCCAAATGAGATCAATAATCAATCAGCTGTGTTAGAACACATGAAAGCAGATAAGAAGAATAAGGGAGGTGTTGTCTTTGCGTCATTGGTAACGGAGATTGGTCAATGTGGATTTGATGAAGGATTGGATAGTGAAGAAGTGTCAAAAGGATTAGAGTATTATACTCACAAGTGACACAAGCACTTGAACTTGACACTTGAACTTGATTCTTGCACTTGCACTTGAACTTGACACTTGAATTACTCAACCCTCCTTCGGCACCTTAATCGTCATCGTAGTCCCCACACCGATTATAGATTCTAAATCCAAAGTCCCACCGATATAATTGATCCTTGACTCCATACTCTTGATTCCAATACCTTTTGAGTTTACATTAAATTTGTCAAAGCCGCCTCCATCATCTTCCAAGTAAATCAACTGGTCATCTCCCTCAATATAGAACTGTATAATCACTTGACTGGCTACGGCATGCTTCCTCGTATTATTTAGAAATTCTTGAATGACTCGGTAAATCATTACTTTTTGTGTGTCATCTAAAACATGCATACCCAAATCGATCACGTCAACGTTCATCTCACCAAATTGCTCAGCAGTATCCTTGACGGCTTCTATTAGACCTAATTTCGAGAGTGCGTCTGGCATCATATTGTGTGCTATCTTGCGCACTTCCGTACAAGCATTGTCAAGTAGCTTGTTGGCTTCATTGTAGACATCTAGCGATTCAAGTGCTGTAATTTGGTTTTGGATAACGGCAAATTTTGTCTTTACGCTTGCTAGTAGCCCGCCTAGACCATCGTGCAAGTCTTGCGCTATTCGTTTTCTTTCTTCTTCTTGTCCTTTTATCATTGATGACATCGTCAATATCTTTTTTTCTTTTTCTAATTGAGTTATTTTTTGAGATTTCAGTTGTAGGTCTTTATTTGTGATGAGTCTATTTTTCTTTTGTGCGTGTTTCATAAATAAAAAAACTGACAGAGCTAGTAGACTGATGAGAATGATTGAACCCCAAAGTATATTTTGTTGATGTTCTTGTCTTTCTATTAGCAATTGTTGCTGACTTATCTCTGCATCCTTTTTTACTGTTTGATACTGAACATCCAACTCTTCGATTTCTTTCATTCTTTTAAGATTTAAAATAGAGTCTTTATAATGTTCATAACGCTCGTGATAGACCAAGGCATTTTTATGGTCTCCATCGAGCTTATAAGCTTGATAAATATTTCTATAAATGTAATCGGGTTGTGATTTAGTTGAATATCGCTCATTAATTTCTATAGCATGCTTTAGAGATTTAATGGCTTCTTTATAATTTTTAGTTGCTATATAGTATTGGCCTTGAGATGACAGTGCAGCAATATATGGACGCCAAACTTTCTCCTTTAGGCCAATGTCTAATGCTTTGTCCAGATAAGGTCTAGCTTCTTCGAAATGTCCAGCCTGAATAAATGAAACTGCAACGTTATTATTGCCAGTGACAATATTCTTTACAATAGAATTATTTTCTGCAATCTCCAGGAATTTTTTGAAGTAGGGGACGGCGTCAAGATATTCATTTTGTAAATAATGAATAACTGCAAACCCATTATAAATAGTCCCTATGTTGTGATTATTTGGATCATACTTGAGAAATAGTGCTTCTGCTTCTCGATAATATTTTCGTGCCTTTTCATAATTTCCAACTTTATGCATGCTGCTGCCAATATGCATTCCGGCAATTGCCATTCCTATTTTATCATCTATTTTACTAAATGATTTGACGGCCAAGTGTGCGAATTCTGCAGCATGATCAAACTCATAATTGAGATAGTGATAATAACTCTTCAAATCAAAATATTCTCCCAACAGTTTAGAATGAGCAGCAGTATCTAATCGTTGTCCCAGCAAGCTCAACAAGCTATCAGTTTCGCTATATTTACTAGACAACAATGACAGTTCTGCCCCGTACAAAAAAGCCAATAATTGGAGTGTATCAATATTACTTTGTTTAGCAATACTGTCTAAAGAAGAAAGGTAGTATTTGCTAGTGTCAATGTCAGACAAGTGGGTAAGCTCAATCAGTTGAGACAAAATAAGTCCTTGATCAAGATCATCTTCAGCATAGTGAAATCTGTAAAGAAGACTATCATGCTGTGTTTGACTATAAGCAACATTAGCACAACAGTAGAAGAGCCATAAACAACAAAGTCTACAGTATATTTTTAATATTTTGGAATTGCTCATCTGTATTCATTGGAGTGAATCTTTAACAAAGTTTGTGTACATCTAAAAGATATTAAATTTCACAATAGATTTTCTGCATTTGATGGTCGTATTTTTTTAGTTCGAATTTACTTGAGAGGCACTGATTTTAAGTAACCCTGATTCAAAAGCAGACCGCACCAGTGAAGCACTGTTAGTGGCATTCATTTTACTAAGCAGATTTCTACGGTGCGATTTTACTGTTTCAATTCCAATGTATAATTGAAGCGCAATCTGATGAGATGATAACCCTTCTGAAATCAAGTGAAGAACTTCTATCTCTCTCTTACTTACGAGGGAAGAAGGATTGAAATATCGAGTAGACTTCTGAATAGTGTTAGCGATCATATCTTTTATATTAATTGATATGATAAATTTGACTATACTTTAACAATGAAAGATCACTGGATTCTGTGATATTTAAAATTCATGGTATTCTGTGAGGAAGACTCTATGATGTGCGATTTAAGCTAGAAAAGTAAAGCACTTAACAGCGTCTAATCACATATAAACGTGATTGTCTGCATATCCTCTAATTTGCCATCCTGTTCTTCTGCTAACGGTCTATCAAACAAATAAACCAGATTATTCCCAGCCAAATCTTCTAGCTGATAACCAACTTTAAGCGAATACTTTCCTTTCCGCCATTTTTGTTTAGGTGTAAACGAAATTTCATTCAACTCACTGTTGTAATTGAACTGTCCTTCTAAAGTGGTTCCTTTATAATGTACACTGACTGCATCTAGCAAGCTGCCATAATCCATCTGCTCATTACATACAATCATTAAAGGTTCTATTGTATTCGCTCGGATGGATCCGATTCGCCATAATGCTGTTGAGGGTTTGATTCTGTCGGGTTCTGTCGTAGTAAAGGAATGATTTATCGCAGTTTCTATTGGTAATCCTTTAGCATCCTTTAGCGTATTTGAAATGTGTAATGTATACTCGTGATCTTGTTCAAACACACTACCTAAATGCTCATTAGGACCAAGCAATCGCTTTTGCCTTCCTGGTTCAATCCAGATGGTTAATAATGTCCCATCCGCAGATAGCAACGGTGTGTCCAAATGTAGTATTGACCGATCAATAGGATTTCCATCTCCATCTCTAAATTGGATATGCTCGTAAATCTTTACTGGATTGACGGGTTTTGAAAATTTGATGTACCATTTCAAAATATTGGCAGGAACGTGTCGAACACTCGGATATATCTCTGTGACGGTCAAGGGCACTTCAGTTGACTCTCTTTCAATTTCGAAAAAAAAGACTTGTTGGTTGTAGATCAAGGTATATGGCGATTCTACATCAAACGGCACTAGTGGCTTAAACGTAGTATGTGCATTTCCCCTGTCTAGCAATCCAATGATGCCTGCTGTATGTTGTCTTTGAGCTTCTTCCAAAATGTTGCCTTTAAGGATTTTGAAATCTGCACCAACATGTTGAGTTGGTATTCGTAAGTGATGGACACTATAGTCAAAGCCTGCTGGAAGTTGTTGTGCTTCAACTTCCAGAAAACTGACTAATAAAACAACACTTAGATATAGGTATCTCAATTGTTTGCTGACCTATATTATAACCAACGATTATTACTTGTCTTCAGAGCTAATACTCCATCAGCTTGACGTTGAATCATCACAAAAGTAGATTCGTTGAGTTTATCTAATTGCTGGACATTGACAAAGGGTAAGTTGATGAAATCAATACCAGCAGTACCTGCTCTCTCCATTACTTTTTCTGATAAGGAGTCTCCAAAATTTTCAATATCTGACACCTTTATTTTCATGACTGCTCTGTTAGAGTTAGCCATCAAA
>CALLFA010000014.1 GCA_937997635.1 uncultured Saprospiraceae bacterium
ACCAAAGGTTCCAAAGTGAGCCAAAGGTTTCATAATTTCCGCCAACAGGCGGATTATTTGGTATTGTTCTTGCACCTCTCACAAGTTGATGGAAGAGACTAATTTGATTGATCTAGTCAAAACTGTCTGGAAATGGAGAAAAACCATTCTGGCTGTGACGATCGCCTGTGCAATACTCAGTATTGTAGCTGCTCTCCTTATGCCTAATTATTATCAATCTAATTCCCTGTTTTATGCTGCCAGTCAAGATTTAGCCAAACCTATGCCGCTAGGTGATTCAGACAGAGATGTTGAGTATTATGGCAATGATCTCGATATAGATCGACTCCTTAGTATAGCACACTCGAATCCGTTGAAAATTCACTTGATTGATAAATTTGACCTTTACGACAACTACAAGATAGATCCATCAAGTGCCAATGCAGCTCATAAGGTCAGAGAGAAATTGCAAAAATTAATGAATGTGCAGAAAACAAAATTTGGTGCAATTTCACTAGGGATAGAAGACAAGGATAGAAATCTGAGTTATGAATTGACTAAAGAGGCGACACACTATATCGATCAATCTGCTTCTGGACAATGGAAAAAGTCACAGCAAAATTTACTAGAATCTTATAAAATGAAGATCTCAGAAAGTGAAGGTAAAATTAGCGTCATCAACGATTCTTTAAGTCAAATGAAAAAGGACTATGGGATTTTTGATTTAGCAAATCAAAGCGAAATCTTATTGTCACAGCAGTCTTCACTGGATGCAAAAAAGATTTCCATACAAGCAAAATTAAATTCGAGTTTGATAAAGAACAATAGCGATTCTCTGGAATTCTATTCTGCTTTAAAGAAGGGAGTTGACCAGCAAGTATCAAGTATAAATAGTAAAATTCAACGATTTAATTCTGGATTTAATGAGATCACATCATTGGAAAGACTGCAAATTCAGATGACCCGCCAAATTGCAATCGATAAAGAAAGACACACCCAATTGCAGGCAAGTTTTAATTCGCCAGTTTCAGGGATTATACAAGTACAAGAACCAGAAGTGCCAGTCTATAAATCTAGACCAAAGCGCTCCATTTACGTTATAGTAGCTACTTTTCTAGGCTTATTATTCATGTCATTGTATGCCATTGTGTATGAAACATATCTGAGAAATGATCAGCACAAAACAGCATAGATTAGGTTTTTTTACGGGCGGTTTTATTGCCTTACTCATCCTTTGTGTTATTCTTGCTAGTGTTGTAGAATCATTTGTTATCTATGCAATTCCTTTTACTTTTCTGCTTGCTGCTTTAATCATCCGTCAACCAAAAATTCTTTATTTGTTTTTGTTTATGGCATTGCCATTTTCGACAGAATTGGAGTTGCCTGGTGGAGTCGGCTTGGATTTTCCAACAGAATTAATTTTGATTGTCATCACAGCAGTTGGCTTATTTCTAGGCTTGTCCTATTCAAAAAGAATTGCAAGTCATTACTTTACACACCCAATCTCGTTATTGCTCATTTGCCAATTTGCTTGGATTGGTTTAACGACAATCACCTCAACGGAGACAACCATTTCAGTAAAATATATCTTGGCAAAGAGTTGGTACATCATTCCCTTTTATGGCTTTTCATTTTTTGCACTAAAGCAGAAATCAGATTTTCTAAAGCATATTGGCATTTTGCTTATTGGTGTTTGTTTAGCTTGCTTGTATGTTTGGTATAATCATGCACAATCTGGATTTGCATTTGCAGAGATCAATCGATCTGTATATCCAATATTTAGAAATCACGTTAATTATGCATGTCTTGTTTTATTTACCTTGCCGTTCTTATGGTTATATATACAAGAAAGTAGCAGTAAGTATAAGCCATTGCTAATTGCGTTGTGCCTATTTTTTATGGCGTCTATATTCTTTTCTTATACAAGAGCTGCTATAGGTGCAGTATTTATAGGAGTCACAGCGAGTTACATATTTAAATATCGTCTTGCTTTACCAGCAATTGTTCTTTCATTGATCATTGCTACGCTAGTCACTGTGCATTTAATTCGAAACAATGAATTTATACAATATGCACCTGATTATGATAAAACCATTTCACATCAAAAATTTAATGATTTGATTGATGCGACTGCAAAAGGTCAAGATATTTCTACAATGGAAAGAGCCTATAGATGGGTTGCAGGAGTGTATATGGTGAAAGAAAAACCAATTGTCGGCTTTGGTCCTGGATCATTCTATTCCAATTATAAGGAATATGCGATAACAGCATTCAAAACTTATGTGAGTAATAATCCAGAAAAGTCAACCATACACAATTACTATTTTTTGTTACTTGTCGAGCAGGGCATTATTGGGTTACTTTTATTTCTGAGTATTTGCATAGTCGCAATTTTAAGAGGACAATATTTATACCATCGATTAGATGGTTTTGAAAAACAATTGGTGATGGCATCTTTGATTTGTTTGATCATGGTGCTTACAATTAATGTTATCAACGATATGGTTGAGTCAATCAAAACAGGCTCGTTTTTCTTTTTGAGTTTGGCTTTTATCGTTCGAGCTGATATTTTATTTAAATCCACTGAACAGCGTAAACTGATTGGGCGATAAAAGTCTTACGCATGGTGTTTTTGCTTACGCCCCTTCAGGGCTTATGTTATACAATAGGTCTTTTACCAAGGGTTTTACGCTTGGCTATTGTCTGGCGCCCTTTCAGGGCTTTCATACATTTTGTTCCCGTAAAGTAAATCTAATTAAGACGAAACATGTTCTTAGTTTACGATCATCAAATTAGCTATTAACTCTTTTAAGCTTGCAATACCCCAACGGGGTATCATCAACAGCGGTGGACATGGTCCCCCGCAGATGTAATGATTCGACGAGGAGTCCCAAAGGGACGACCTAGTTTATATGCAATTGACTAAACTGTAGGTCGTCCCGTTGGGACTCCTAAACACAACATCACTAAGATGGGGCGATGCCCCATCTTTATGATGAAACCCCGTTGGGGTATTGCTTTTATCAATCAATTATAATCTTAGCATACAAATTGCTTGTAACATGTGCTAGCCCTGAAAGGGCGCAAAGCATATAGCCAATGGCAACGCCATTGGTGTGATGTCGATATTGTAACAAAGCCCTGAAGGGGCGGAAGCTAGTTTTTAATTTGTATTTCTAAACAGCACACCTTGATTGCATGACCTATCTTGAAAAAGAAATTGAATGCAGAAAGAAGAGATGGAATAATTTTAATTGTCATTAGAAATGCGGATGTTTACTTATACAATAAGCTGAAATGAATTATTCAGAACTCAATACAAGTCCTAGAATATTAATGGGCCCAGGTCCTAGTGATATGCACCCTCGTGTGTACAAGGCATTGTCCACACAGATGATCGGACATTTAGATCCGGAATTTGTGTCAATAATGGATGAAGTAAAAGAGATGGTCCAAGCGACATTTCAAACGAAAAATAATTTGAGCTTTGTGGTGTCAGCTCCTGGAAGTGCTGGCATGGAGACATGTCTGGTAAATCTAATTGAGCCTGGAGATGAAGTGTTGATATGTCAACACGGAGTCTTTGGTGGGAGAATGGCTGATATTGCCAAGCGTGCTGGTGCAACAGTACACATGGTCCAGCAAGAGTGGGGAAAACCAATCGATCCCCAGGATGTCAAAGCTGCTTTGGAGAATTGCGATCCAAAATTGGTTGCAATCGTTCATGCCGAAACGTCCACAGGTGTTTTGCAACCTTTAGAAGAGATAAGCAAACTGGTCCATGACAAAGAAGCCTTATTTGTTGTTGATGCAGTGACCTCTTATTGTGGTATAGACTTACGAGTGGATGACTGGGGAATAGATGCCATTTACACAGGCACCCAAAAATGCTTGAGTGCTCCTCCTGGATTATCACCAGTATCTTTTAGTGAACGTGCAGTGGAAGTATTGGATGCTAGGACGACACCTGTCCAAAGTTGGTTTTTAGATCTATCTCTAGTTAAAAATTACTGGGCAGGAGCCAAACGAGCCTATCATCATACAGCACCGATTTCTCAGATCTATGGCATACGAGAAGCATATCGATTGGTATTGGAAGAAGGACTTGAAGCTCGATTCAAACGGCATCAAGAAACACATGAACACCTTAGAGATGGATTGGAAGCTTTGGGCTTTAGCTATTTGGTTGATAAAGAATATCGATTGCCAATGTTGAATGCAGTTTACCTTCCTGAAGGTGTGGAAGAACTACCAATCAGAAAAAAACTATTGAACGAATACAACATCGAAGTCGGTGGCGGTCTTGGTGCTTTTGCTGGAAAGTTGTGGCGAATTGGACTCATGGGACACAGCTGTGACAAGAATCATGTCAACATGCTGTTGAGTGCGATAAAGGAGATTTTGTAGATAATTGGAATAAATGTTTGCACTTGAACAAAATATCCTGAAGCTAGGTGAATAGAGACTTTAAGAAGAAATTGAAAAAGGAAGTTTCTGAGAATGTCTCGGGCACAATTTTAAATATATCTAAAATTCCAATTCTCAAAGAGAGTAATTATTGTATTATACCTTTTAACTTAGATGGAGATGCACCAAAGAGGTTTATTAAGGCCTATTTTTATGAAAGTGGAAAAGTATATAAATCAAAGTACGAAACTTGGAATGCTTACATTGCAAAAAGTGCACAAAAATGGTATCCTATTGAATCTATTATAGAATATTTACTAAATCAAATTGGAGATTCTCTTGGTTTAAAAATGAATTCAACAAGGTTATCTAGGATAAATGGACAAATCAGATTCTTATCAAAGTATTTTTTAGATAGTAAAAATGAAAAGTTAGTTCATGGAGCTGAAATTTGTGGTGAGTATCTTGAAGACAGCTATTTGGCGCAGCAGATTGCTGAAGATAGAGGATCAGCTAGAGAGTTGTTCACAATTGAATTCATAATTGAGGCAATAAATACAGTTTTCAAAGAATGTTGTAAAGATATAATAGAAGCTCTAGTAGAAATGATAGTATTTGATGCGATCGTTGGTAATAACGATAGACATTTCTACAATTGGGGAGTAATCAAACAAATTAAAACTGGTGAAATAAAACCAAAATTTTCACCAATTTATGATACAGCAAGAGGCTTACTATGGAATTGGAATGATGATTTAGTAAAGATTCAATACCAAAATCTACAAACTGGTGGTGAAAAAATTGAGAAGTATATTAATAAAGCTTGTCCAAGGATCAGTATTGATGGCAATTCAAATGTAAATCATTTTGATTTAGTTCATTACATATGGTTAAATTTCGAGAATTATCGAGGAAAAATTTCTAATTTATTATCATTAAACAATGAAAATGACGTTATAACACTTTACAATACAGATTTTAAACAGTATTTTATCCATGAAAGAAATGAATTAGTTCGTTATATACTAAAAGAAAGGTTCCAAAGACTAAGAAAAATTATTAATTAGAAATGCTGCAGAAGCTTAAAGATTGGTTTTCAAAAGGTGATGAAGAGACTGTCATATCCTTACCGAAAGAAGAAGTTCATAAGTTTGTACTATTACACAATTCATTAGTTATAGGTTATCTTGAAGTTGAAAAAGGATTATGGAAATTCTATTATTCCGACGAATTTAAAAGTAACACAGAACTAAGCTATATAACTGGATTTCCAAATTTAGAAAGGACATATTATAGTAGAACTTTATGGCCATTTTTCAAGATTCGAATTCCCGGCCTTAAACAACCAAGAGTGCAAAAAACAATTAAAAGTGAAAATATTTCAGAACAAGATGAAATTGCACTACTGAAAAGATTTGGTAAAAAGTCAATTTCAAATCCTTATTTATTAGATCCTGTTTACTAGAATCCTGCCGAAATAGATTTGAAGCTCATGCCTCTAAAGTTTTAGTATTAAACTTCTAACAGGATTATTATTGTCATGCAGAACTAGTTTAAACTAAAAATTTCTTTTGATCTTGGCTTAGACAATGTAATTTCATCTCATCGTGCAGAATTCTAATTTTATTTCCGAATTGCAACAGACTATCCAAGGAGATGTCTTATCTGATAAAGCGAGTCTGGGCATGTATGCTACTGATGCCTCTTTGTACCAAATTAATCCAGTGGTCATTGTTTTGCCAAAGCATGAAGCTGATGTCAAAGAGGCTGTCAGACTGGCCGTCAATCATAAAGTGTCTATACTGCCTCGTGGTGGTGGGACTAGCCTTGCTGGCCAAACAGTTGGTAACTCCATGGTTTTGGATTTTTCCAAATACATGAATCAGATTTTAGATTTCAATGCAGAAGAACGATGGGTGCGTGTCCAACCTGGTATCGCTAGAGATGACCTCAACCTGTTTTTGAAAGAACATGGGTTGATTTATGCGCCAGATCCAGCCACAAGCAGTAGAGCAAACCTAGGCGGAATGATTGGCAACAATTCTTCGGGAACGAAGAGTATTTTGTATGGAAAGACAATTGATCATTTGCTTGGCTTGAAAGTGTTGTTAAGCGACGGCACCGAATTACAGTTGAGTGAAACGAGTCAGGAAGAATTCGACAGTATTTGTCATGGTAATGACCGCAAAGCAGAAATCTATAAGACCTTTCGAAAATACATTTACGATCACTCTGATGAGATCAAAGAGCGATTTCCAAAAACAATGCGACGAGTGGGGGGGTATCCTTTGGATGAATTTGTGTACACGGATAAATGGAATCTTAGTAAGGTCTTTTGTGGAAGTGAAGGGACACTTGGCTTGTCTTTGGAAGCTACAGTTAATTTGGAAAAATTGCCAAAGGAGAAAGCGGTATGCGTTGTGCATTTTAGTGAACGGTTGGATGCCATTCGAGCAGTATCGACAATGGTAAAATATTCCCCTTCCTGTATTGAAATATTGGATGATACTGTCATCGGTATGAGTCGGGAAAATTTGACCACTAAAAGACATACCCATTGGATTGATGGTGATCCTATTTCAGTACAGATCGTAGAATTTTTTCGTGATACGAAAGAAGATGTGCTGAATCGGGCAAAAGCAATGGTTGACGATTTAAAGGCTAAAGGCTACGGCTATGCTTTTCCCATTTTCACAGATCATAAATCGATGGACGATGTGTGGATGATTCGTAAAAAGGGACTGGGCTTGATGTTGGGAAGGAAAGGAGAAAAGAAGGCAATTGCCTTTATCGAAGATGCCGCTATACCCATAGAAGTATTGGCGGATTACATTGCAGAGGTGCAAGCGGTCTGTGATAAATATCAGACAGAAGCTGCTGTGTACGCCCACGCAAGTGTCGGTGTCATTCATGTGCGCCCTTTTATGAACATGAAATCGCAAGAGGATATCGATCGATTTAAGCACATAGCGGAGGAGACATTTCAGCTTGTTAAAAAATACAAAGGATCGTGGAGTGGAGAGCACGGCGATGGTTTGGTCAGAAGTCCATTCAATCAAGAATTTTTTGGAGATCGACTCTATAAATTATTTAAAGATGTCAAGCATTTGTTTGATCCTCATGGTTTAATGAATCCCGGTAAAATTGTAGATGCACCACCGATAGATCATAACCTTAGGTATGGTGCAAAGTATGTAGACAAGCCACTAGAGACGGTATATCATTATCGCGAGGATGTGTCTTTTCAAGATTCGGTGCATATGTGTTCTGGTGTAGGCGAGTGTCGTAAAAAATCAGGTGGTACCATGTGCCCAAGTTTTAAGGCAACTGAAGATGAAGAGCATTCAACGAGAGGTCGTGCCAATGCGCTTCGGTTGGCTATGTCAGGACAACTAGAGGGCGGGATTACAGATGAACGATTGTTGGAAGTCATGGACTTGTGTCTGTCTTGTAAGGCGTGTAAGTCAGAATGTCCCAGCAACGTCGATATGGCGAAGCTGAAGAGTGAGGTATGGCAGCGAAAATATGACGAAGGGAACATTAGATTTAGAGAAAAATTAATCAACAGTTCTGCGGCGCAATCAAAGAAATTTTCTGGTGCATTAGCGCCGTTGGTAAATGCAGTGCAACGGTCATATCCATTCAGAGCAATGATGGAGAAGGTGGCAGGCATTGAAAAAAAACATAAACTTCCAGCGTTTGCTTCTGAAAAATTGTCATCGTGGTTTAATAAAAATTATACGACAACAAATACAAAGGAAGTCGTCTTATTTGCAGATACGTATATCAATTATCATGAGACCAATATTGGAAAGGCTGCAGTACAGTTATTGGATGACTGTGGTTTTAAAGTTGTGCTTGCCGACGTCGGTTGCTGCCAACGTCCACGTATTTCGAATGGTTGGTTAAAGAATGCCAAAAAGGACGGAACAATGGTTGCTCAGAATTTATTACCCTATATTCAAAAGGGGATTCCAATTGTCATTTGTGAACCGAGCTGTGCGACATCTTTCCATTTAGATTTACCGGATCTGATAGATGACGTATCATTAGCTGATGCACTGAAGTCAGGCATCCATATGATCGATGTCTTCTTATGGAGTCAACAAAAAGAAGGAAATCTAACTGGTCAATTCGAACCAACAAAAGAAAATATTCATGTGCATGGACATTGCCATCAAAAGGCGATTTATGGTCTGAAAGCCATTGATCAGCTGTATGGTAATGGAACTGGAAAACATGAAATACTTGACACCGGATGTTGTGGTATGGCAGGGTCTTTTGGTTATGAGAAAGAACACTATAAGCTGTCCTTAAAAGTAGGCGAGGACAGATTGTTTCCAGCACTTCGGCAGATGAAACAAGAAGATACTGTTGTCGCCTGTGGCGTGAGTTGCAGACATCAAATTGCTCATGTGAGTGATAAGAAGGCATTGCATTGGGTAGAGACTGTAAGGTATGTGGATAAAAGTAATGTACCTGGATAAACACGTTTTCACAAATTAAAATAATAATGACTAGGATATTTTAATGTATAACCAATCTTGACTGTTTTACTTTTTGCAGCATCCAATATGATATTCCAATGTCCGATTCCATTCTCTTCGTTCAATTTAAAACCTGGACTAATTTCATTTTCGTCAACTTTAATTGACTTAATTGTCGATACAGGAATTTGGTCCCAAATTTCTATATTAATGGAATTGTCTTTTGTGTTTTTGACATGAACAGTGTAAGAAATCTCTGTGTGTTTTTTTCCAGATATCAATTTCTTTTTTGTCCAATAACGAGTTCTTTCTCTGTCGATTTTGATATTAGAATCGATGCCAAGAGAGATTTGCATGCTGTCTTTTAATGCAGATGGATCTAATAGCGATTTGCCAATGTAAGCGCCTTCGAAATAGAGATTCATATTGCCTCTAAGTAGATTTTTGTCTTCCCAATCATCTACAAAAGCGGTTAAATAAACCTTTTCAGATAGCTTAGGAATGGCTTTATGTTTAAATGACGCGTCTAGTTGTAATTCGCGTAAAGCGATTTCATTATTTTTAGAATCATCTAAGATCGTGTAAGGAACGTCCATCACATATTTAAAATTTAACATGGTTTTTTCTATGCTTGATTCTGGACTTGCATAGGAATAAGTAACAGGATCTGGTTTTTGTTTCTTATCAATAACAATACCTTTTGCTCTACCAGCTAGACCTGATACAACTACTTCTTGCAATAGTTCTCCCTGCTCTAAATAGATGTTCATATGGGGTTGAGTTATATTTATCGTCTGATCTCTAAAGCCCGTATAAGAAATAGTGATCTTTGGATCTTTGGTTGGAGGAAAATGCAGTTCAAAAAAGCCGTCTACATCCGTTATCGCTCCAAATGTTGTATTGTTTACATAAATATTAGCCCCAATCAAGCTCTCACCAGAATCATCATAGATGTATCCTCTAACATAATCTATAACATCATTAAATTGACCAGAGAATTCATTTTTCTTTGGATTTAATAAATAAGAATAATCTGTCTCTTTTGGTGGGATCATCATCGGTAAGAGTTCAGGTATGTTTTTGGATAGATTAGCGTTTTCATTTGTAAAACTTAAGATGACATTTTCCCATTTCTCTCCAGTGTGTTGATAGACATTTGCAAAATGAATTAGATCCATCGGTTGTTCCATATTTTCTGCACGAAGATGATACGAAGAATACCATCCAGCATTAGCAACTTGATAAATCATTTGTAAGGAAATGGATTGAGATTTTGCACTGCTTACTGTGACAAGTGCATCGTAAGGGATGGCAGCAACCTTAGGCTTTAGTTCTTCCGTTTGTGCATGTAGAATGGCCATTTCTTTTTTAAGCTGCTTTTCGAGTTGCTCGTTCGTGTGTATGTCAAAAAGAATATGTTCAATTTCAGAACTATAGTAATCTGATATTTGAGACAGATTTGTCAATGTAAGACTCTGATTTTCACCTTTAATTTGGATGTTTGATTTTAAAAAATGCTCGTGCTCTTTGAGACTTTTTATCTGTAATGAGATTAACTCAAGACTATCAGTTTTAGTTTGGAGACGTTCTTTCAAAAATTTAATTTGATCATTGTATTGTTGAGATAGCAGGTAATTTTTGACGTATTTAACTTGAGATAAATACCCATCACCGCTCATTTTTATCTGCACTGATTCTTTATCCAGATACGGCGATATTCCTTCTAGCTTAAAGGTGTGTTTGTCAGCATTGACTGAAATCAATTTTGTTCTGCGCGTAATCCTTGCACTATTTTGAAATACCGTAACTTCTTCGATAACTGAGTTTACAGTTTTTGTGTCTGCCTGAGTATGGTAAAGTAAAGAGTGAACGAATATCAATAGGTAGATAAGTTTCATGATGCTTCTTTGTATAGTATGATGAAAGCTTAACCACTATTACATAAACTAAAATGAACTTTTATCTAGTAAACCCATTTATGACTATACTGTACCTTAGCACCAGTTTCCACGTCAAAAGAAAAAATATACTCATGAGAGGAAGAATGTTAATCCGTATGTTAATGATGTTTGGCCCAATGATCATGCGTCAATTTCAAAAATTTCAACGACAGAAAGCGCGTCAGGCTCCTGTACAACATAGGGAAAAGGCTCCTCAAAAATACGAAGACGTTAGCCCAGAATACGAGGAAGAGCCGATAGAAACTCTGCGAAAGTATAAAGAAGACGATTTTGTCTAAGGAGTAAATGATAAGAATATTACTTGCAGGTGCTGAAAGATCAGAAGTAGTCTTAAATTTTGACGTCGATTTCAACTTTTCATATTGGATGTATTCAATCCTATAATTTTATTTAAAATACTTTTTATAATATTGATTGTAGCTCCTTTTCCAGCTCATTGCAGCCTTAGCATACAATTTAGATAATTTAGGTTTGTTATCTGTAAGTATCTCTGCATCTTGTAAATCAATTGTTTTTTTATCAATAAAATACTGTGGAAGATTTCTAATTGTGTCAGATCTGCCTTCTTGAAAAGAAACATCTTCAAAGGACAACTGCTGTTTTGAGGCTAAAAAGATTAAATTTCTAGACTGTTCTTCTCCGGGCGTTGCTAAAATTTTAGTATTCATTTCAGCTGACTCGTAAGTCTTTAACACGGACCGAGCAGCATAGCCAGTCTCACCGCGTATGAATCCATAAAAATTACTCATGATCATTCCATCCTTGTTTAATATTTTTTGAGCATCTTGTATCCCTTCTTTAGTTAATAAATGCTCTGGCACTGACTCACCTAAAAATGTATCGTATATAATTATGTCATACATGTTATGAGTTGTTCGGATGTAATGTCTAGCATCATCTATAATAATTTCAAGTTCGGGATCAACACCAAAATATTGCTTACAAACTTCGCCAACACGTTTGTCAATTTCTACTACATCGACATTAAAGCCTAGTCGTTTTAATTGTTTGATTAAAGTGCCACCGCCCAATCCCAATAATAATACCTTAGATTTTGGAGGATAAATACTTGCGGCAGCAGGATAATAGTGCGACCATTCCCAAATACTATACTTTAAATTATCACTTAGAGAAACAAAGCTTTGTAGCGTGTTATTTACAATTAGAGCTCTACCAGGTCGACTGTTGGCAGTAAATTCATAGGCAGGATGATCTACGACTTTAATCTGACCTAAAATTCCTTCCGATTCATATAGGATTTGATATTCATCACTATATCCTGATTTTGGCTGAAAGGTCAGACTCATCAAAAATATTGGTATTACTATAAATAAAACAAAAATCCTTCTTTTGACAATCAATGAAATCATTGGAAAAAATGCGAGTAGAAAACCAGTAACTAAACTTGGTATCTTAATTCCAAATGTTGGAATAATATAAAAGCCCATGAGGAAGGTAAATAGTATCCCACCTAGCGTTGAGATAGCATACACATTACCAGCACTATTGCCAGAGTTGCTGGCTTTTTTCGTCACTAGATTAATGATTACTGGAGAAACCATTCCCATTAAACTTAAGGGCGGCACCATGTAAACTAATAATGAAATGATTGCTCCCGTACTCAAAGTAGCGTTACTCAAAGCAGTCATTATTAAATGGCTGGAGAATGGCATGATAGCAAGTAATGCCCCAGCAAGCACAAGAATTATGTAGAGTAATTCTGGTTTTTGATCATATGCTTTTGATAACTTCCCACCAACAAAATATCCAATAGTTAAGCCTCCTAAGGTCAGACCTAACACTGCAGCCCATATGTATAGCGATGTACCAAAATAAGGAGCTAATAGTTTTGCAGCAAAGAGCTCGCAGGCCATAACAGACCCTCCCTCTAAAAACGATAAAAAGTAAAAATAACTTGTCTTGGAATTCATGATTAATTCTAATAATAAGCAAAAAAAAAGCAAGCTATATAGCTTGCCTTTTTCTTATTTATTTCATTATTTTTTTAATGTACAGCAATTGGATCAGGATTTCCATCAGGATCACCATTTACAGTGCCATCTGTGGAAATATTACCTAATAGTAAAATCCCACAAACATGAGGTGAAGCCATTGAAGTTCCACTTAATGTTCTATATGCACCATCAGGATACGTCGACAAAACGGATGAACCTGGAGCACAAAAATCTACAGGTGGATTCCCAAAATTTGAAAATGAAGACCAATTATCAGTGATGGTCATTGAAGAAACCGTGTAAATATTTGAGCCATTAGCACTAGCAGGTGACGTGGATGCTGCGTTGGTGGATTCATTTCCTGCAGCGAGTGCAAAAGGACAGTTAGAGGATGCTGCTATAACTGCATCATTTAATGCCTGAGAAAAACCACCTCCTAAACTCATGTTGGCTGCATCACAATCAGATTGTCCAGCAACATGATTCACGCCTGCAATGACTCCTGAATTAGAACCACTACCTCTACCGCTAAGAACTTTGACTGGAACCACTGTCGCTCCAGCTGCAACTCCGATAACTCCTTCTGAGTTATCAATCGCACCTACTGTACCTGCAACATGTGTACCGTGCCCGTTTCCATCATTAGATAAATTTGAATCTTTTCCTTTTGTGAATGCATTAAATCCCCGAGAAACATCCACATTCAAGTCTGGGTGATCTGCATCAATACCAGAATCAATAATGTAGGCAACTTTTCCGGCGCTATTCACTCCACCATTTACCCTATCAATTCCCCATGGTGTTTCTTGAGCTGGTGCAGTTCCGCCTCCACCACCTCCTCCACCTGGAGGGCCGCCCATAGAAATGCTCATCATTTGATCTTCTTCGATGTAAGCAATTTCAGGATTTTGGCGTAGTTGTTTTAGTTGTTGTGCTGAGAGACTTGCTGCAAAACCAGCTATACTTTTTCCGTAGACATGTTTTAAATTGTCATTCGAACCACCAGCTCTTTCTAATGCAGAAATGGCTCGAGCATTCATTTGCTTCTGTGCGGATCTAAAATCTGATTTTTTGATTTGACTATTTGTTTCTGAATTTTTATAAACAATAATGTACTGTCCAGGAATCGCCTGTCCCTTGGCCTTAAGAAGTTTTGATACTGCTTGATCAGAATCATTGGTGAAAGACTCGTCTTTGGAGCATGCAACTACCAGGGCGCACAGGAAGAGTAGATAGCCTCCGACTTTAAGATATTTTATCATAATATGGTTTAATTAGTTAGAAAATTTAATTTTAATAATTATGCAAGAATAAGAAGAGGTGCTAATAATTTGATGTGGTAAAGATATGAAATAGTATCTCACAAAAAAACCTTTCTAAAAATCGAAATAATCATGATTTATTGAACTGTTTTACCAAACTTTCATTGCTGATGTACTTAGGTTAACTATATAAGTAAGTATAATATTTGGTTGCAAAACAAGTGTTGCTATGCCAATGGTATTTGACTCTTTTTCAATCGTAAAGGGATAGACCCAGCTGACGATTAACCTATATGCTATATTGTCATCTTGAATTGTCGCTCTAAGCATTTTTAATACAACCAGAAAGTCAATACTTTGCAGTTACTAGTGAATGGTCTAATCAGATTTGTTCAAAATCCACTTGAATCTATTCATAAAACCTCTTCGAGTTTAGCTTGTTATTGGCATAAGTTTCAGACCAGATAGTCAAAATATTGCTGTGAAAATATCTCTATTACAATTTGTATGATGTCAAATAATTATAGGCAAGGGTTTTCAATTACTTCGGTTAAAGATGCTACCATCCTAAATTTTGAATTTTCAGAAACAAGTGGAACGCTTCCTGAAGATGGTATCGATATTGAGCCTGATATTCCTGAGGAAAGAATTGAAAATGTTCTCATAAAGGGGTGTAGAATATTCAACAATTTCGGAATGCAATTCAATTAGCATTATTTATGATGGATGACAATTCTCTGGACGTTTCAGTCATTGTTGAGCTTTCATATATGTCTAATAATCACGATCCATCACCTTAGCGCTGAACATGGATGAATTCCCAACAGATAATTATTTAATTGAGATGAGGAATAATATTAATCAAACTATCCCTTTTCTAAATTTGATTAGGAATTAGTAAAAAATTAGATCAATAAGTGTTTAAGCCATCACTAATGTTAAGGCCTCCGAATCAATCGATCCGAGAGCAATTGCATACCATACTCAGCCATTGCACTATTTATTTTTGGCAAAGTAGTATTGATTAGCTGATTCAAATCTCCAATCTCTTTATCTAATTCAACGATCAATTCATCACGTACACCGTATGCCTGATCTGTAGGCGCATAATCACCTCGTTGTTGATCAAACATGAGAAAGGCAAGACGATTGTTGATGCGTATGCCATAGTTTAATGGATCTTGATAAGACTCATTTTTGGTCATATGGATGTTATTTTCAATGAACTCCAACTCTGAAACAAATGAATCTAACTCCTTAGTCAAAGTTGACGTTTTGCTTGAAGATTTTTTCAATTTTGTTTTTATGTATTCAATATCACTTTTCAATTCTCTGATGTCGATAATGGCTTGATGTGATTTGCTGACTTCATCTCTGACACTAATAAGGTAATCAAATTGTTTTTCATATTCTTCTTGTGTCGTCTTCATTCTAGGATCTGGAATAATGGAAAATGTTTGTTCTTCAATCTTTTTATTCAAACTCAATTCGGCAGTGTAATTTCCTGGGATTGCTTTTGGTCCTCTATTCGGTGAGGAATACAATATCATGCCATCAAATTCTTTAAACCCATCATAACGCATATCCCATTGATATCTGTGACCTCCTTTACTAGCCTTGAGTGGATGTTGTTTGTCTTTACTGCTAATAGTTTTGATCACTTCACCAGAAGCATCTTTGATCGTGAGCATGAGCGTATCATCGTCAGAAATATCATTCACATAATAATGAAAGGCAACACCAGCAGGGATATTTGTTCCCTCTTTTAATGAGTTGGCTCTTCCTCTTCCTCCTTGTGCCATTCTGTACGCAGGTTTAGACTCAAATAGGTAGTGCGATTTTTTTGCTAGATCTGCTGACATTTCCTGTAAAGGAGTCAAATCATCAAGCATCCAAAAACTTCTGCCATGTGTCGCAGCAATTAGGCTGTTGTCTTTGACATGTAAATCACGTATCGCTACAATCGGCAAATTCATCTGCAATGCTTGCCAATGATCACCATTGTTAAAGGATACATACATGCCCCATTCTGTACCTGCATATAATAAGCCGTCTCTCTTGTGATCGGTTCGAATGGCTCTGGTATATTGATCATTTGGAATGCCGTTTGTAATCAACTTCCAAGATTTTCCGTAATTATCTGTTCGATATAAATACGGTCTATAATCTCCAAATTTGTATGAAGTAGCAGCTAGATAAGCCACACCTTTTTTCGATGGATGAATATCAATACAATTCATCATGTTGTTTTTTGGTGCCATACTGGGTGTGATGTTGTCCCACTGTACACCTCCATCACGAGTGACATGAACAAGTCCGTCATCACTCGCCGCATAAATCACTCCTTCTTCTACTGTTGATTCTGCTGCAGCAAAAATAGTGGCATAAAATTCCACTCCAGTATTGTCTTGTGTGATTGGTCCTCCCGAACTTCTGATTGTTTCTGGATCATTTCTCGTCAGGTCAGGGCTGATGACTTCCCAGGATTGGCCACCATTCTCTGAGACATGTACATAATTAGACGTGGCGTACAAGCGCTTGGGATTGTGTGGACTGAAGAACACTGGATAATTCCAATTGAATCGATACTTCATGACTTCGGCTCCACTACCAGCGGGATTGTCGGGCCAGACATTGGTACTTCTGGTTTGACCTGTATTGTGGTCTTTGCGCATCATGTATCCTTTATAAGTGCCGCCATAGACAATGTTATTATCTGTAGGGTCAGGCGCTAAGTGAGCACTCTCGCCACCAGCCGTTGGTTCCCAATGTCGTTCTGTAATGGAATTGCCTGACGTGCGATGCAAAATTCTTACCGTACTGTTGTCTTGTTGCGCACCATAAATCCGGTAAGGAAAATGATCGTCGGTTGTCACTCGGTAAAACTGTGCCGTAGGTTGATTTAAATATGTTGTCCAGTTTTCTCCACCATCAAAACTGATTTGGCCACCACCGTCATCAGCGATTGCCATTCGTTGATTGTCCTCTTTTGAAATCCACAGATCGTGATGATCTCCATGAGGTGTGCGGATGCGGTCAAAGCTTTCGCCTCCGTCCTTGGATTTCCAAAAACCAACATTTAGCACATAAACAACATCCTCGTTTTGGGTATCCGCATACAGACGGGTATAGTACCAGGCACGTTGCCTCAGTTCTCTATTTGCACTCGTTTTTTTCCACGTCTTCCCTGCATCATCGCTTCTAAAAACACCACCGTCTTTTGCTTCAATTGCCACCCATAAGCGATCTGAGTTGACTGGAGAAACCGTCACGCCGATGATACCAAGAACACCTGAAGGCAAACCTTTGTGTTTGGTGATGTCTGTCCAGTTGTCTCCACCATCCGTACTCTTCCACAACTTGCTTCCTGGGCCTCCACTGTCCATGCGGTAGCCATTTCGTTTGATTTGCCACGTACTGGCATACATAATTCGTGGGTTATTAGGATCAAGAATGAGGTCGACAGCACCTGCTTTAGTTGATTCAAAAAGTACTCGTTTCCAATTTTTGCCGCCATCTACAGATTTATACACACCTCGCATGTCATTGGGTTTCCACAAATTTCCCATTGCGGCAACGTAGACAATGTCTGGATTAGTCGGGTGTATACGAATCCGTCCGATGTGCTCAGATTCTTTCAACCCAATAAATTCCCAATTGTCACCAGCATCTGTAGATTTCCACAATCCCTTTCCTGATGACACATCTCCTCTAATAGTTTGTTCGCCTTCACCCACATAAATGATGTTTGGATCGCTTTCAGAAACAGCGACTGCTCCGATTGAACCACCATAAAATCCGTCCGAGATATTGATCCAGGTATTTCCGCCGTCCTTCGTTTTCCAAGTACCACCACCAGCAGTCCCCATATAGTAAAGATTTGGGTTGTGAGAGACGCCAGTAATCGTCCCAGCACGACCACCTCTGAATGGACCGAGTTGACGCCATTCAAGAACACTCAGGAGGTCATCCGAAATGGTTTGTTGAGATTGAATATCAGATGATGAAAAAAAATAAAGTAAACAGACGGAGAGAAAAAGTGATAATCGCATAATCTAATGTTGATAGACTGATTAAAGTACGCAATCTAAAACACATGTTGAAAAATATGTGCTGTTATTCGAAAGTATTGCTGAAGAGAATGTTGATCTCAAGTTTACAATTAGCCCTAAAATGGACAGGGGTCTACTTGCGTAGAACCCTGTTTAACCCCAAAAAACCAATTGAAAACAATCTACAATCAGCGCTTAAACTGACTGTATATATATCTTTGTATTTAATTAAAATCTATGTTCATGGGATTAGAATCAAATACAGTCTTTAGACGAGATGAAATTAGTAAGGACACATTTATTTAAAATTTTAACACTTTTACTAGAAACTCTTGTCTTTGTGTAATTTTGACCTGTGGGAAAGCAAAAGAAAGCATTTTTATGTTCAAACTGTGGTGCTCAATCGACAAGATGGGAAGGACGTTGCAACAGCTGTAACCAATGGAACACACTTCAAGAAATTACCATTCAAGAAGAAACCAAGACCGAGAAGAAACGAAACCCATGGGCTTCCTTAGAGCGGACGCACAAGACTTCCGAACTTATCCAAGAAGTCCAAACCTTGGAAACGGACAGATTAAAAAGTTCGAGTAAGGAATTGGATCGCGTATTGGGTGGTGGATTGGTTAAAGGATCGATGGTATTATTAGGTGGCCAGCCAGGTATTGGCAAATCAACATTAATGTTACAGATGGCATTGCGATTTCTTAATTCGGTGCTGTATGTGTCAGGAGAAGAAAGTGCTGCTCAAATTAAAATGAGGGCCGACCGCATCGGTATTCGAAATCAGGAGTGTTACATATTTACGGAGACGAATCTCAAAAAAATATTTAAAGAAGTCAAAGAAAAACAGCCTGCCTGTGTGGTGATTGATTCTATACAGACCTTGATGAGCCCTGATGTCGATTCGATGGCAGGTAGCGTCAGTCAATTGAAAGAATGCGCAGGCGAAATTCAATTTTTTGCGAAAGAACATGACATTCCATTTTTTATCATTGGCCACATTACTAAGGAAGGATCGATAGCTGGGCCAAAGTTGTTGGAGCATGTGGTAGATGTGGTGTTGCATTTTGAGGGGGATCAAAATTATTCTTATCGAATATTGCGATCATTAAAAAATCGCTTTGGGTCGACGGATGAGATTGGTATATATGAAATGATGGAAACAGGTCTACGGGAAGTCACAAATCCATCTGAATTGTTGATTCAACAACACGATGCCCGATTAAGTGGTAGTTGTATTGGAGCAGCAGTCGAAGGCAAACAACCGTTGCTGGTAGAAACGCAAGCTTTAGTTGGGACTGCAGTCTATGGTAGTCCCCAGCGCTCAACAACAGGTTTTGAAAATAGACGACTGAATATGTTGTTGGCAGTATTGGAAAAGCGGTGCGGTTTGGTGATTGCTAATCACGATGTCTTTCTCAATATTGCAGGAGGGATTAAAATCCAAGATCCTGCCATGGACCTGCCTACGGTATGTGCGATTTTATCATCGATGCACGATATTCCGATTGAGCAGACCATTTGTTTTGCTGGAGAAATCGGCTTATCAGGAGAGGTGCGATCTGTAAGTCGCATTGAACAACGCATTCAAGAAGCAGAGCGACTTGGCTTCGAACAAATATTTATTTCTTCTCACAATGTAAAGGCATTAAAATCTACGTACAGCATTCAAGTAAAGGATATTAAGACAGTTGGGGACCTTCTTCATGAATTATTTGTTTAAGGCTTATCATGTCAATAGAAGAAATAGAACAATTGTCTTTTGATAATCCGATCGTTGTTTATGATGGACAATGCTTTTTGTGTCACAGAGCAATTCAACTCATGTTTAATCAGGATAAAAATAATGTCATAAGATTTCTGAGAATTCAAGACGATTCAGCAAAGCAGCTGTTCAAAAAATTAAATTACGATTTCGAAAAAGATGAAACTGTTTTCCTGATTCTAAATGGTACATACTTTACACATACTGATGTCACTATAGAAATTAGTCGATTCTTAAAAATGCCATATAGATTGTTGTCTGTTATAAAAATAGTGCCTAGTAACATTAGAAATTTTGTTTATCGGTGGATTGCAAAAAACAGATATCGCTGGTTTGGTAAATCTGCCTCTTGTATTTTAATGACGAAAGAAATGCAAGAAAAATTAATAAGTTAATTGCATATGCTTAGGTTTACTTTTTCTTCGATATCCGAGGCTTCCACTCTTTTTGCTCAACTGTCCGGTTTGCAATTTCAAGTTTGACTCTTTCTTCAACCTCAGGTTTGTGTTTTTCCATTAAATGCAACCACAATGACCTCGAGTAGCGTAGCAGCCAAAGGTAGGTAACGACTGCTAAAGCAATGACCACGAGCATGGCACTTTCAACAGTCCATTTATAATAGAACACTAAGAAGAGGACAATACCTAAAAACAACCATGAAGAGATCGCATAGGAGACCATCATGGCTCCATAGTAAAAGCCAATTTCTGGTTCGGTCTTTTGACCACAGTATTGGCATTTGTCTGGCATTGCTAGTGGGTTTTTCAGATTCAATGGTTTGATGAAAATATCCCCTTGCCTGCATCTGGGGCATTTATAATTCCAAGCCGCTTTCCATGAAAATCCCATACCTAGATTTTTGTGCAAAGATATAAGCTAAGAGAACATAAGGCTACTCTATCTGGCATTCAGACAAGTAAAAGACATGAACTAGAATCATTTCGATAAACATATATTAAACAGATATATATGTGGACAAATGCAAATTATGCAGTGCAAAATATTGATAAATAAAATTATTTTGTACTTTAAATAAAAAACCAACATGAAGAATTTTCAAACTAGGGCTGTAGATACAATGGATAATGCCAAAGCGCAGTCACCACCTGTCAAAGATTATATGACTCGCGACTTGATCACCTTTACACCAGATACCGATATAAACGAGGTTATCAATACACTGTTAGAGCACAGAATATCAGGAGCTCCTGTACTCAATAGTGTAGGAGAAGTGGTAGGTCTTATCGACGATAAGGATTGCTTAAATGTATTGTTTGGAAGTATGTATAACCGGACACCAGTTGGCCCAGATACGGTTTCCAATTACATGTCGAATGTCATGAAATCGATCAGCGTTGACGATAATATCATGGATGTGGCCTATGTGTTTTCTACATCTCCATACAAGCGATTACTCGTCAAGGATGAGAATAATAAACTAGTGGGACAGATAAGCCGACGCGATATATTGAGAGCAATTAAGGAAATGGATTGTTAGGATACTTGTTGTGTCATTTTCTTCAGGGTTAAAATCTCTGGTACTGGCACTTATACTGCTATGTCTAAAAACAATACTCGCCACAATTGTCAAACTCGCTCTAACTTAACTGGATATGTATTGTCAGCATTCCATTGGCAGACATAAATATTCTTATCGTTATCAATACAAACATCATGGCCGTGCTTAATGATGGCTTGATCCTGTATCATAAGTTGCAATTGACCATCGATGTATTTAGGTGCAGTACCACCTGGATTAGATACCACTTTATTGTTTTTGTTGAGGATTGTCACAAATCCTGAATCAGGTGTACGGTTCAGATACTTGAGTCTAGACCAGCAGACGCCAGCGTACAAATTATCATCATCGATCACAGGCCTGCATACGAAAGCTCCTGGCAAAAACAAGGTTTCAAGATATTGTCCATCAAGTGTGAATCGCTTAAAGCAATTATGTCCACGTGATGTAATCAATAGTGTTGGATTATTTTTATCTCGTTGATCTATCGTAACCCCATGTGCTGTTTGAAATTGATCGTCGCCATCACCTCTACCTCCACCTATTTTTCTGATAAATTCTCCAGACTGACTAAACTGCAAAATGTATTGCGAACCATAACCATCAGCTAAGTAGATGTCTCCATTAGAAGCGATTGCACTCTCTGTAGGTGCAAAACTATCTCCCTCTTCATAGGCTCCATAAGTAGACGGGTGACCGATCCGCATCAGTTCTCTACCACCAAGCGTCGTCTTTATGAGAGTCCCTGCCGTATCACAGATAAATAAAAACTCATCGCCTCCAGCGCTCCAATGCGTAAGCCCGTGTCCACTGGTATAACTGATGCCCCAATGATCCAGCAACTTACCTGACTTGTCATAAATTAAAATATTGTTTTTGGTGTTATCGCCTACCATGATCAATCTCCCTTTGTTATCCATGATCATCTCGTGACAATTTGTGACAGGTGTTTTTGCAGGATCTAAATCTCCCCAAGCCTTATGTACGCGATATCTAAAATCTCCATGACCAACTATTTCCTCACTTAACTTAGGTTTTGATTTATTGATGTAAAATGAGGGAATGATGAATGATCCAGCCAATGCATTTCCTGAATTATGGATGAATTTTCTTCTGTTGATTTTCTTCTTTGACATAATGCTTGATTGTATGATTAAGTTAGAAAGATAATTTTGATAATAGGTACTGTGGTTGCTAAAATAAATGTCACCTATGAATAAAATTTTACATTGAGTTTGATTCAAAAAAATACCAAAAGGAGAATGGTTTGACTGATTTATTACGTAGAAGTGTTGTCTGTTGTCAAGACGAAAAACGCAGTGAATGCAGGTATTCACGAGTATTTTCAACGATGAGAACAGATAAAAGATCAAGTAAGAAACGGTCAAACTATTTTCATTTTGGTATACATGCCGAATTTGTCTTGTTGAATCGTCTCATCCGAGGGACCACTATTGGCTAATACTTTCTGCGTATTGATAGCCTTTTAATTGTAATATAGATTATAACTTCACCACAATATTCCTTCTATACAACACCAATGCAAATAATAAAATAAACAGAGTATAGCAAATGGCAAATGCAAAAGACCCATTATAATTACCTAATGTTGATTGAAAAATAGTTTCGTACAACCATGCATAGGCATTCGTATCTTCCCATTTAAATGTGAACAACATCAATTTCACAAATAAACCTGATAGCGCATAAGAGACCAATGGATTAAGACCAAACACACGAAATGGATAAGCCCAGGTAGTCAATTTCTTATGATCTACAATCCAAATCAATATGGTTAGTAAAAGGGTGCCAAGGCCGCAAGTCAATAACACATAACTACTTGTCCAGATGGGCTTGTTGATTGGAAAACCAACATTCCAAATAAGACCTAAAACTGTCAGTGCGATACCTGTGCCGACTAAATTCAATAGCTGACTCGTGTCTGCTAATTTTTGATTACTGTCCTTCTTTAATTCCAACACTTTAAGGCCAATAAAGTAGCCAATCAGCACATGAGCAATACCAGGAATGGTGCTCACCAAACCTTCAGGATCAAATGGAATACCAAAGCCTTTATACACATGTGCATCACCTAAAATTTTTGGATCTAGATAAGTAGCTAAATTTCCTTCAAGAGAATACGGATGGCCATCGGCACCAAAAAAATACATGATTCCCCAGTAAGCAAGCAAAATGATTCCAGCAGATACTCCTAGAATTTTTTTATCTCTTAACAATACAATCAATAGAGCAGCACCTCCATATGCCAAAGCAATTCTCTGAAGGACACCCAATATCCTCAACTCAGAAATGTGTTTGTGGTGAAAGGGAAACCAATTCAAAAAAAGCCCCACCAAAAAGATGAGCGCTGTACGTCTCAATATTTTACGAATAAGTGTTCCTTGGTTTTGCTGTATTGAACCATTCCCCATCATTTTCGAAAAGGAGATAGACATACTGACACCCACGATAAATAAAAAGAAGGGAAACACTAAATCCGTAGGTGTACAACCATGCCACTTGGCGTGAAGCAGAGGTGGGTAGACATATTTCCATGTACCAGGTGTGTTGACAATGATCATAAAAAAGATGGTCATCCCACGCATGATGTCTATAGACAGTAGACGGTTTTTCATAGTAGAAGGATTAGAAGCTAAAAGATAGACAAACATTTGTGAATAACATCGAGAGGTACGGAGACCTTGTGAATACATCGAGAGGTACGGAGACCTTCGATTCAGAAATCATCCATAGCTGCGAAATTATAAATGATTGGCTCACAAGTCAGAATCTCTTGCTGTGAATAACATCGAGAGGTACGGAGAATATATCGAGAGGTACGGAGAATATATCGAGAGGTACGGAGACCTTCGTAAATTAGATCGAGAGGTACGGAGACCTTCGATTCAGTAATCACTCCGATTAAAATCTCTTTCAGGCGAAAACTGAGGCAAAGGTCTCTGTACCTCTTGCCATATCGTAAAGATTAGGGTTTTCATCGTGCAACCTTAGGTAAAACACTAAGGTCTTTTGCACAGACGCTCATTAGTTTTACCTACATGACGTACTACAATCTCATACAATTAAGCCACAGTGGGCAAAAAAGAAGAAAATAATTGAGGGTTTAGGGTAATATAAAGCGTCTTTACAGTACTTATTAATAAAGAAATCAGTCAACATGAGAGTTATATTAAAACATGTGTTCAGTAAACAGGAAGGAATAGAAGTCTTTGGAAGCTTAGCCACTACACAGACCATCGCACATTTATCAGCAGGAGAATGGTTAGGTGTATCAGCAGAATTAGGTGATTATTTCGAAGTATTGACCAAGCAAGGCTTTGGGTGGGTAAAGAAATCTGATTGTCAAAGCAGCCGAGATCTAGAGATGCCAATGGCACATGCCGCGGCCTAGTTGAACTTTTTGCTATCGTAAAGAATACCTTTCACACCATCATATCCCGGCTTTATACCCAAATGCATCAAGGTTCGTTTATACGGAAACTTCTTACTGTCAATAATGTACACTTTACAAGCCACAGCAGAAGAGAATACGGAATGTTCCTTCTTCCAACAATGCGCTATTTCAAAAACAGCAGCGTTATATGATTTATCCCATTTCTTACGTACTTCCATTTCTAGATAGATGATACCTTTATCAAAGCGTAATAGCTTAGATGACAAGCCAAATCCTACTCTATAGTATATGTCTTGGGTGATGTAGTGCTTTCTGTTTATTTCTTCGATATTCATAACTACCGAGAGAAAAGCAGAAATTATGCCATATGAGTTTGAATTCAGTGACGTTAATTATATCAAAAAAAATCATATCGGATAAAGCATTGATTTTGTTTCTTTTATATTCAGATTTATAAGTTGTTAAATATGAAATTGTTTTACGCGTTTTTCTACCTTTTGGGCTCGACCCTATGTATACAAGCCCAAGTGCCTCCGAGTGACGACATGCGGCTATATGATATCGTCGACAATGTTAGTGCGGACCGAATAGAAAAAGACATCAAAACCCTTGTCAGTTTTGGTACACGACACTCCCTATCTGATACTGTATCAACCACTCGGGGGATCGGTGCTGCTCGCCGATGGATTAAACAAGAATTTGAGCAGATATCTTCTGATTGTAATGGTTGTCTAGAAGTGCGTTTTCATAAAGGACTAGTCAAGGCAGAGGATAGCAGACGGATCCCTATAGATACATGGATTGTAAATGTGATGGCAATCAAGCGAGGAACACTATTCCCGGATAGATACATCATTATGTCAGGTGATATTGATTCAAGAGTGAGCGATCCGTTAGATGGCACTTCAGATTCGCCAGGAGCAAATGATAATGCTTCTGGGATGGCAGGGGTCATTGAAGCGGCAAGAGTACTATCTGAGTATGACTTTGAATCGAGCATTATATTTTTGGGCTTAAGTGGAGAAGAGCAAGGATTGTTCGGAGGCAAATTTTTAGCAGCTGATGCCAAAGAATGGGGTTGGAATATTGTAGGTGTCATCAATAACGATATGATTGGTAACATTACAGGTATTGACGGTGTGATTGACAACAGCACCTTCCGTGTATTTTCAGAACCAAATCCACCTAACCCTGAAGAACAAGAGTTGATTTGGAATCGTTTTTATGGTGGAGAAGTTGATGGCCCCTCTAGGCAATTGGCGAGATACATCGATCGCATCACGGATCAATATACGACCAATCTTGATGCCAAAATGATATACCGCCTGGATCGCTTTGGTAGAGGAGGACATCATCGACCATTTAATGATGAAGGCTTCCCTGGGGTAAGAATTATGGAGACTCATGAAAATTATGTGATGCAACATCAAGACATTCGAGTGGAAGATGGTGTGGCATATGGTGATGTTATTGAAGGCGTGAATTTTGATTATGCGGCTAAGTTGACTGGCGTAAATGCGATAACCTTAGCTTCAATCGCTTGGGCACCACCAGCTCCAGAATTTGTGTCCATCGGCGGAGCTGTACAACCATCAACTAGACTTAAATGGGATGCGATAGAAGCAGAGAATTTGGCTGGCTACAAAGTGTATTGGCGTGAGACCACCAGTCCACAATGGGAGTATTCTAAGTTTGTCGGTATGGACACAGATGTCACACTTGATGGTATCATCATTGATAATTACTTATTTGGTGTTGCTGCTGTTGGTAAAAATGGGAATGAAAGTGTGGTGACATATCCAAAGACTTTAATACCAAGACGTTAAATAAATTTAGGTTTTTCACAACTTAAAATAATCAGATACCGTCTTATTTTATATACATTGAATTATAAACAGAAGATTCACAAATGAAATATTTTACTTTCCTTATTGCAATCAGCCTTTTTATCGCCTGCTCAACCAAGAAACCAGTAGTACAGGATGCCGAACAAAAGGCGCAGATGGCCAAAGACCATATGGCAAAAGAAGAAATGATGGTTAAAGAGGAGATGGCAAAAAAAGATATGATGGCCAAAGAACACATGGACAAAGAAAAAATGATGTCCGAAGAGGTGATAGCTGAAGAAAAGATGAAGGCCAAAGAAAAAATGATGAAAGAGAATTCCTCTCCTGGATTAGATCTTTCCAATATGGATTTGAGTGTCAAGCCTGGTGACGACTTCTTCCGATATGTAAACGGCACTTGGCTAGACAATACAGAACTACCTCCAGATAGACCTCGATGGGGAAGTTTTGATGAGCTGCGCAAAAAGTCAAGCGAAAATGTATTGGCTGTTTTGGAGGAAGCTAGTCAAAGTGGTGCTTATGGTCCCAAAACAGATCAGGGAAAAGTCGCCATTATTTATGCTCAAGCAATGGATACGACTGGTCGGAATAAAACAGGGGTGGCACCTCTCATGCCATATTTAGATAAGTTAAATGCCATTCAAACCATTGCGGATATTCAACATTATAATGTAGAAACTGCTTTTATTGGAGATAGAGGTTTATTTGGTTTTGCTGTATTTCCTGATTTAATGAACAGCGCAGTCAATGGCTTATATCTTGCACCTGGTAATCTTGGTTTACCTGAAAGAGATTATTATTTGGACGATGAAGAAAAAAGTGTGGAGTTGAGAGATAGCTACAAAGCACACATCGAAAGAATGCTTGGATTCATTAATTACAAAGGGGATAAATCTGAATTTGCACAATCCGTTTTAGATTTCGAAACAAAGTTGGCAACAGCTATGATGACGAAAGAAGAGTCTAGAAATCCAAAAGTATATTTTGCAAGAAAAACGATGGCAGAAGTTGGCGATATGGTACCATCCATAAATTGGAAGAGTTACCTGGAAGGAATGGGTATGCAAGGAGTAGAAGGTCTCATTATGGGAGATGGTAAATACTATGCTGCAATTGAAGACATTTTAAAATCGACACCTATTGAGCACATTAAAAATTATATGATGTGGGGTGAATTAGATGGTGCTGCAAGTTTATTGACAATGGAAATGGACCGAGCCAATTTTGACTTTTATGGTAAAAAATTAAACGGTGCACTCGAACAACGTCCTCTCTGGGAACGATCTGTAGGTGTAGCAAGTGGTGTCATGGGAGAAGCCATCGGCCAATTGTATGTCGACAAACATTTCCCACCTGAAGCAAAAACTAAGGCCCAAGCAATGATTGCCAATATTAAAAATTCTTTTGATGGTAGAATCAAAGGCTTGAGTTGGATGACAGACGAAACGAAAGAAAAGGCTTTAGAAAAATTAAAAAATATAACTGTCAAAATCGGCTATCCAGATGAATGGAAGGACTACGGTGATATGGACATCAAATCTGAAGATAATGGTGGCACCTATATCGGCAACATGATAGCGGCATCAAAGTGGTTCTTTGCGGATAACATCTCTAAGGTTGGGAAAGAAGTTGATAAAACAGAATGGGGAATGTCTCCACAAACAGTGAATGCTTATTATAATCCATTAAACAATGAAATCGTCTTTCCAGCAGCTATTTTACAACCACCATTCTATAATTATGAAGCTGACGAAGCTGTAAATTATGGTGGAATTGGCGCTGTCATAGGACATGAAATCTCTCATGGATTTGATGATCAAGGCAGTCGATTTGATGCCACCGGGAATATGACGAATTGGTGGACAGAGCAAGACAGGACAAGCTTCGAAAGTAGAAATCAGCAATTGATCAATCAGTTTAATGCTTACGAAGGCTTGCCAGGCGAAAACCTAAATGGTGAGTTTACTCTTGGTGAGAATATTGGTGATCTTGGTGGTATCCATGTTGCCTATGATGGACTCCAAAAATATCTAGCTGAAAATGGAGACCCTGGATTGATTGATGGGTATACTCCAGAACAACGTTTCTTCATTTCTTGGGGAACAATCTGGCGAACGAAAATGACTGCAGAAATGACGCGAACGTTAATAAAAACAGATCCACATGCATTAGGGCAATTCCGTGCCATTGGTCCCTTGTCTAATATGGAAGCGTTTTACAAAGCATTTGATGTCTCTGAAGGTGATCGGATGTATCGATCTGCAAAAGATCGTGTACGTATTTGGTAAGTGAGAAACTAATTTATGCACATAGATGAGTTTCGAGAGTATTGTCTGAGCAAGGCTGGAACGGAAGAAACATTTCCTTTTGATGAGACCACTTTGGTTTTCAAAGTCATGGGTAAAATGTTTGCACTTACTGGGTTGGATAATGATGACTTTAGAGTCAATTTAAAATGTGATCCAGAATGGGCTTTAGAGCTACGAGAGCAACACTCAGATGTCATTCCGGGATTTCATATGAATAAAAAACACTGGAATACAGTGATCATGGAAGACAGTGTGCTGGATGAAGAGTTGATTCTAAAAATGATTGATCACTCGTATGATTTGGTGGTGAAAGGGTTGACCAAAAAGCTTAAAGCGGAATTGGCTCAGTTGGAGAATTTATAGATTCTTTAATAATCTGACAACTCATTAATTTAATAATAATTTAGAAAAATATAAAATGAAAAACTCAATCATCATTTTGTTTATTGTAACATCTTTGACAGGATTTTCTCAAGAAGCAGAATACAATGTTAGCTCATATCAAACAGAAGGGACAAAAGCACCAAACACACATTACATAGGAGAGGCTTGGTTGAATGCTCTTATCCGTAATGATACTGAATTGGGGTATAATATTACTAAAGCAACATTTAAAGCCAATTCAACCTTGGATTGGCATAAACATAGTACAGCACAAGTCTTAATAATTGTTGATGGCGAAGCATATTACCAAGAAAGAGGAAAAGAGCCCATTATTCTAAAAGAAGGTGATGTCATTAAATGTGAAAAAGATACAGAACATTGGCATTCTTCAACCAAGCATAGCGATGTAACGTATTTAGCTTTATATGGCGGCGGCACACCAACATTGTGGACAGAAGTATTAACGAAGGAGTATTATGATAGAATAGCCAAAAAGCTAAAAAGTAATTAGATGTGCTTATTAATATTAAGGAAAGTTAAAAGAAAGCCAGCTTGTAACTAGTGAAACCAGATCAGACTTGCTATAGCTGCATCCGCTCATATCACCAATCTAATGCATTTAAAATGAGGTGATCAAAATAGCTCAATGCCGCTCCAGAATCCAATTGAAAATTTTAAGTAAAAAACCATGGCTCATTCTAAATCAAAGGAACTCTACAAACTTATTTGACTTACACTAAATACTCTTTATATATTGTTTATGAAAGCGTCCCATCGGGACTAAATATGGGTAGTCATTCCACACAGATAAAATCGTTGTGCCGTAGGTACAACATGTAATCTTACAATAAAGAGCATTGTCGTGTACACACATTCCGTACCTAACGGCACGGCAAATACATTCCATTAATTATACTACCCACATGTCGTCCCTACGGGACAATTAGCATCTCTCATTGCACAATACATGCTTGCGCCCCTTCAAGGCTGTAGTATAATACGACAAAATAGCTCAATGCCGCTAAAGAATCCAATTGAAATTTTAATTAATAAATCATGGCTCATTCTAAATCAAAGGAACTCTACAAACTTATTTGACTTTCACTAAATACTCTTTATATATTGTTTATGAAAGAGTCCCATAGGGACTAAATATGGGTAGTCATTCCACACAGATAAAATCGTTGTGCCGTAGGTACAACATGTAATCATACAATAAAGAGCATTGTCGAGTACACACATTCCGTACCTAACGGCACGGCAAATACATTCAATCAATTATGCTACCCAGATGTCGTCCCTACGGGACAATTAGCATCCCTCATTGCAAGAGTTTTGTTGTACACACATTCCGTACCTAACGGCACGGCAAATACACTCAATCAATTATGCTACCCAGATGTCGTCCCTACGGGACAATTAGCATCCTCATTGCACAATACATGCTTGCGCCCCTTCAGGGCTGTAGTACAATTACGACATCATACCATTGGCTATATGCTTTGCGCCCTTTAAGGGCAAACACATTTTATGAGTAATGTATATCATTAATATATTATCAAATATAAAATGACTGAATATCGCCCTTAGTTTTTTCTAACCACTAAACTCCCTATCGAATAGCCTGCACCGAATGAGCAAATCAGTCCGAGATCGCCTGATACAAGATCATCATTATACATATGAAAGGCGATCAAAGAACCAGCAGAAGCCGTATTGGCGAATTCATCCAAGGTGATTGGTGCCTCTGTCTCGGAAGGTTGACGGCCGAGTAACAAACTACAAATCAATTTATTCATATTGATGTTAGCCTGGTGTAGCCACCATCGTTTGATGTCTTCATTTTTAAGATCGAGTGAGCTTAAGTGTTCACCGATGTGCTTGGCTGCTAGGGGACAAACTTCTTTATATACGGTACGACCATTTTGAGAAAAGTATTGATCCTTGTCTAATGGATCAGCATCATTGGCATTGAGCACATAACCAAAGTTTGACCTGATGTTATTTGAATATTGAGTAAAGGCTTTTGTACTGAGTACTTCGTAAGAAGACTCACTAGTACATGTCTTTGGTGATTCTATAATAGTTGCTACAGAAACATCTCCAAAGATAAAATGACTGTCTCTGTCCTTATAGTTCACTTGGGGTGAAGTCAGTTCTGGATTAATGGCCAGTACGCATTTAGCTGTTCCTGCCTTAACCATCTCATAAGCTCTTTGTAACCCAAACGTCGCTGCGGAACAAGCGACCAACATGTCAAATCCAAATCCTTGGATACCCAATGCTTGTTGTACTTCGATAGCAATAGCAGGATACGATCGCTGTGTATAAGCACATGACACGATTACTGCATCGATATCTTCTGGTCGTTTGTTGGCAGCAGCCATCGCATCTTTTGCTGCATGGATGGCCATTTCTGCTTGATCGGATAACTGATCATTGGCTCTTTTTGGTATGTCAGGTCGCATTCGATCTAGATCCAGTACACCTTTCTTTTGATAGATATATCTTCGCTTAATGCCTGATGCCTTCTCGATAAACTCAGCACTTGAGTAAGCCTTTGGCTTTGTTTGTTCGGCTTCGATAGCCGTAGCGTGTTCAGCATTATACAAATCAACATGCTTATTATAGCAATCTACAAGTTCTTCATTAGTTAATACTTCTGCTGGTTTCCAAAGACCTGTTCCGCTTATGACGACTGTACTTGACATA
>CALLFA010000015.1 GCA_937997635.1 uncultured Saprospiraceae bacterium
CAAAAGCCTATATGACAGATTTTTAAAAAATTTTAACATTCCCAAGCTTTATTTTTTTTGATCAGTTTTTTAATTTTGAGTCTCTAATATTACTTATTGTTTAATATTAATTTGATTCAAATGTTACCAGTAAATAAACTACTGATTCCAAATGTCTCAACATTTTTTGACGACGATTGGAACACATTAATTAATGATCAAGCCACATCCTGTCGGCTTAATTCTTACCATTTTTCTCAGCTAGATTATCCTTAATTAAATAGGTAGGTAGTTCTTTTATTACCTCTACCAATTCTCTAATGGGACCATATCACCTATTGGAAAACTTACTAGTTGAAAACAAATAGTTAAATACATCGTAATTAATTAATCTAAATACTTATAAATCATGAAAAGCAATTTTATTATTTCATTAATCATCCTGGCATTTTTCTCCTTCTGTCAATTGGGATTTTCACAAGAAACGGTAAAAGAGACTGCCTTTAAAACAGAAGCAGAACTCGACAAACAAGAGTTAATTGATGCTTATTCTTGGATGAAAACCCATTTTGAAGATACTGCTAATCCAGTAGTGGCAGTAAAAGAAATGCAAGCTGAAGGTGGAGCTAATTTTATTTTTGTAGAGTTTAAAGATTCTAAAATAATGTTTGATTCTGACGGCAAAAGATATTGTGTCGATAGCAAGGACTTTAGTTGTATGGAGTTTTATAAATTAAATGAAGGTAGCTTGAGTTGGGCTCGATCATAAGGTGTTATACTAATGAAGCAGTGTCAAGTGATTTGATGCTGCTTCTTTATTTCATATATAAATTGTGCAGTTACCAGTTTGCCATTTGCTACAAAGAATGAAATGCAAGCTTAATTATTTAGTTTCTTTTTTTATTAGCAACGTTCAATTCAATTCTTTCAAGAAAAAGAACAACAACAATCTCAACTACAATGTAACTCCAACCTAGAGTAGTTAACGATGCTGCATGATAAAATGCGAATCCAATTGACAAACAACAATATAGGATATTGGCCACAGCTATTCCTTTTACATACAGATTAAGCTTTTTTTCAACCATGAAATAGCAATAGAAATCGTAGAATGCAAATACACAAGGGATAAAAGCCAGTAAATACAAGGTGTTTTTTGGAATGCCAAAATACCATTCATACTTGACTAATACTATTCCCAATAAAAATGCTGAGAGAAGAGAGCCTATACCATCGATGATGAAGAGACTTCTTGCATTTTTAATGTCCATTTAAATATATATAGTTACCATTCAATACCTGGTTCAAGTACTGCTTCTTGCACTTTTGTGCGTTCTCCACGTATCGTTAATAGAAATCGCCTCTTTAATCTATAAGCCAACCAATACATAACTGGGACGATAACCAATGTCAAAAATGTAGCGAACACCAAACCATAAATAACCGTCCAAGCCATTGGTCCCCATATTGCCGTATTGTCTCCTCCTATAAATATATTTGGATTAAGGTCTGTGACTAGTGTTCTGAAATTAAAATTAAAACCAATAGCTAATGGGATTAGACCAAGTACAGTCGTAATGGCAGTTAAAAGCACTGGACGTAATCTCGTTTCGCCACCTTTAATGATGCATTCCTTAACATCATTTTTGACCATATAAATCATATTACTAATCCCTTGCTCTTCTCGTTTGTTTTGAACCAACAGATTAATATAATCAATAAGTACAATGGCATTATTAACGACAATTCCTGCCAAAGCAATGATGCCAACACCGGAAAAAACAACCGATATGGTTTTACCTGTAATGATGTAGCCCAATAATACACCAATGGTACTAAAGAACACAGATAAAATAATAATGAATGGAGAGATGAAGGAATTAAATTGCCCAACAATAATGATGAAAATTAAAAAGATCGCAACAGCAAAAGCTGATTTCAAAAATGCCATTTCTTCCGCTTGTGATTCTTGTTCTCCTGTAAAGGCCATTTTATAGCCTTCAGGTATTGTTAGGTCTTCCAGTACTTGTCTTAATTCCTCATTTATTTCATTTGCATTATAGCCATCAAGGACATTAGAACTTATCGTAATCACTCTTTGTTGGTTAAGTCTTTTGATTGAACTAAAGGTAGAACTGTATTCGAAATCGGCTACTGTTGATATAGGCACTTGCACTATTGCCCCTCTTCTTGCTTGATCTCTAAACGTTACCTTTTGATTTAGTAAGCCATTAATGTCATTTCTATAATCACTATTTGCTCTCAGTTGTATTGCATATTCGTCCTCGCCCTCTTTAAACTTAGATATTTCTTTTCCAAATACACTTGTCCGAATGGTGCTAGCAATCTGTGCAGTAGATAAGCCAAATCTCCTTGCTGAATTTCTATCTATCTCCACAAGTAATTCTGGTTTACCTATTTTAATGTCGGGTTTCAATTCCTCAATTCCAGAAATATTACTCTCTTCAATTAACTTAATGGCACGTGTGGCTAAATTGACAATGGTGTCCATCTCGTCTCCGGCGATCTCGATATTAATTGGTGGCCCAACAGGAGGTCCATCATTATCTTTATCAACAGAAATTTTAACACCTGCATATCCTTGAACAGCATCTCGTAATTCATTCATAATGTTTACCGTACTTATTTCTCCTCTGTTTTTTGAAGAAACAAAAGATACAGTAAGTCTAGCTCTATGTGGAGTAACGCCAGGTTCCGGAGGTGAGTTTGGATCTGCAGTATCTTCACCAATAGTGGTCAAAATGTCTTGTACAACTAAGCCATAGTCCTCAACTGTTTTAGCTACCTTATCTTCTAATTCTAATAAAAGCTCATTAGTAGCCTCTATGTCTTTACCAATTGGTAGTTCAACAAAAATATTGACGAAGTTGGGATCGGCAGAAGGGAAAAATTCAATTGGTGGTGGCTTGACTGTCATGAGGAAGATAGAAAATCCCAACAGTAAAAATGTTGATAGAAATACAAGGGTAGGGCGAGCACCTTTAAGAACAGCGCGTATGAATTTGTCATAGCCTCTTTCAAGAGCTGGTAATACTTTCCCTTGGAAAGCAAAAGATGCAGGTCTAAGAATTATATAATTAAGTATGGTCAGTATTAGTGCAAAGCCTAACATATTTCTTAGCCACATGATATCTACTACATGAGCGATAACCATACCCGCAATCATCAGCACAATCCAAATTAATATATTTTTTCTAGACTTATTTTTTGCTTCTTTAGTTCCTGCTGATTTATCAATTTTCATTAAGTTGGCTGTCAACACAGGATTTATTACCAGGGCTACAAATAGTGACGACGTCAATACACAGATTAGGGTAATCGGAAAATACTTCATAAACTGCCCCATGATACCAGGCCAAAACATTAGCGGTAAAAATGCCGCTAGAGTTGTGGCAGTAGAAGCGATAATAGGCATTGCGACTTCAGAGGCACCATATTTTGCGGAGTCGGGACCGTTAAATCCAGTATCCATATAGCGATAAATATTTTCTACCGTTACAATAGCATTATCAACCAAGAGTCCTAATGCGAGTATTAAACTAAATAATGTGACAATGTTTAGACTGACGTCAAAAAGGTAAAGAAATAAAATACCTATTAGCATTGACAATGGAATGGCTATACCAACAAAAGCGGCGTTGCGTAGTCCTAAGAAAAACAGTAAGACCATCGTGACTAATATAACCCCAGAAATAATGCTGTTTTCCAAATTTGCAACCTCATCCCTTGTTGAAACTGATAGGTCATTAAATTTGGTAATCTGTAATTCTTTAGGAAATTTGGGCTTTAATTCTTCTAGTTTAACATCTAATTTGTCTATACAAGAAAGCAGATTTTCTCCAGTTCTTTTCTTTACTTCCAATGAAATAACTGGAAGTGAATTAACTCTAGCATATGTTGTTCGTTCTTCAAATCCATATTCTACTTCAGCAATATCTTTTATATAAATAGGCCTTTCATTCTCACTTTTAATAATTACCTCACTGATTTCATCTACATCTTTAAATTGACCAAGAACCCTGATTGATCGTCTGAATTCATTATTCACTATTTCACCCGCAGACATAGACATGTTTTCTCTAGCGATAGCAGTTTCTATATCTGTGAATGAAACTTGAACGGATTCCATTTTTCTTAAATCCACATTGATTTTCACTTCTCTATCTAAGGCACCTTTCATGTCCACCTTGGAGACTTCTTTTATTTCTTCAATTTCATCCTGAAAAAATTCTGCATAATTCCTGAGTTGGTCCATGGTAAAAGGTCCAGCTACATTGACAACTACTACCGCTTGCTCTGAGACATTCAGTTCTCTCACTTCAGGTTCTTGATCCATATCGTTAGGTAGTTCAACTTTTGCTTTGTCAAGTGCTTCCTTGACATCTTCTACAGCTTGATCGATATCTACATCAGTGCCAAATTTTGCGGTTACCATAACAAAATCTTGAATAGAAGTAGAGGTGACATCTTCAATGCCATCGATGCTTTTTAATTCCTTCTCTATCGGTCGCGCAATAAGGCTTTCAATCTCAGAAGCAGAATTACCAAAGTACGGAGCTGTCACCATAACCTGAGGAAAAGCAACATCAGGATATTTCACCTTTGGCATAGCGATATAAGCTTGCACACCAAAGAGTAAAATCATAAAGGCAAGTAAAAAAATACTTGTACCATTGTCGATGGCAAATCTCGTTAGACCAAACTCCCGTAATTTACTGATATCAATTTTGAGTGTATCCATATCGATTATATCGTGATCAATTCATTGTTTAATAGTTGTCTAGCTCCTTTGACCACTATGAGGTCATTAGGTTGTAGTCCCTCTTCTACGACTATATTATTGTCATAGCTTTCTCCAGTTTGTACGTATACTTTTTTTGTCACCCATTCTTCTGCACCAGGATCTGCCACCACATAGACATATTCATCTCCACTCACTTCTCGTTGTATTAAATCTAGAGGAATGACAACAGCATCAGTTTGCTCAAATTCTTTGATAAGCATTTCTGCTAACAAGTTTGGTTTGAATTCGCCTTTGGAATTATTTAAAGCCACTTCGACCTTAAACGTACGATTGGCAGGATCGATCATTCTACCCAATTGAGTAATTTTGCCTTTAAATTCTTTTTCTAAAGCAGGGACACTGATGCCTACATATTGTCCTCTTTTTACAACTCCAAGGAAAGACTCAGGGGCATCAACAACGACTTTGACTTTATATGTATTTAATATCTGTAGAATAGGACCTCCAGCTGAAGTCATCTCTCCAGCTTGTCTAACTTCTCTTTCTACAACACCCGAGGCAGGACTGTACACATTTTGCTTAGATAATTGCAATTGTATCGATTCCAAACTCTTCTCTAATCGCTCTTTATTATTTTTTGCTTGTAAATATTGTATTTCACTTCCAATGTCTTGATCCCACAATCGCTTCTGTCTTTCATAAACAGTTTTTGCTAGCTCTAAAGAAGTCTCTATTTCTCCAATTTGCTTTTCTACTGCTTCCAAATCAACCTTTGCTATAAGCTGTCCTTTTCTAATCGGTTGACCTTCGCGTACATATATATCTAGTAATCTTCCTCCAATAGAACTGGATGCATTAATTAAGTCATCAGAAATTATATTCCCTTGTAGGGTTGTGTAGCGTTCAAAATTACTTAGTTGTATGGTGTCGATGGTGACTAATGTTGCTTTCTTTTTAGCATTAGGGTCTAGTTCTATGACCTCCTCTTCCAATGCTTTAATTTCCTTTTCCAATGATTTAAGTTCGTCTTGTTTCTGTCTTAGATATTCTTTTTTGCCAGCTAAATCAGTTGGAATTATATCTTCTTTTTCTTTTTGCTGGCAAGCAACAAACAATAAGCAAATGATTAATATGGAGTAAAGCTTCATCATTATTATTTAATATTTCCTAAGGCTATATCTAAATCTGTTTTTGCTAAAATGACATCATACATCGCAGAAATAACATCTGACTGAGACTGGTATAAAGCAGTTTCTGATTGATTGATTTCTAAACTAGAACCGACACCTTCTTTGAATTTTATTTTTGCTGCAGCATAAACCTTTTCAGCCAAGTCCAGAATTTTACGCCTGTTCTCTAGTGTTCGCTTAGCATTTGTCAATTGGCGTTGCGCATTAGTCGCTTGTAATAACATACTTCTTTTAAAATCCTCTAACTCAAAGGATTTTAATTCCTTTCTAATCTTAGATCTTTGTTGTTGAGAACTTTTCTCCTTTCCATCAAAAATACTGTAGCTGAGATTCAAGCCTACAAAACCACCAGCGATAAATCCTGCCTCATTATTATTGAACAATTTATCTCGTTGCAAAGATTCTTGTAGATTAATATTTGCTCTCAATACTGGTAATCGTAAGCCTAGTCTTTCAATATCCAAATCATCCAACTCCATAGCCTTTTCCAGTAACTCAACTTCTGGTCTGTTTGAATAGTCAATCGATTCTTCTGTTATAAAAACATCAGGCTCTATTTCTATCTGATTCAATAATACCTCCAATTCATCAAGCAAAAGAATATCAGTATCTAGTGGAAAATTCATTTGAAACTTTAACACATTTTTACTCAACTCGATTAATTCAGTCAAATTTTCATCTTCGACTTTTAGATTTTCTAAGGTAAGGGTCAAACGGTTGACATCTAGTTTTTCAGCAAAACCGGCTTTATACGTTTCTGTTGTTTCGAATACTAATCGGTCGAGTGATTCAATATTGCTTTTTATGATTTTATGATTTTCTTTCGCGATCAATACTGCTAAATATGCTTGAGTTACTTGAATCGCTATTTCGCGCTTTGTTAATTTACTTCTCGACCGTTCGACATCAATGGAAGCCTTTGCGGCTTTTAATCCTTTTAAAAAGACACCATCAAATAGTAGCGCTCTGAAGTCTGCAAATCCATTTACATTATTTCTTCTGACAAAACCTAAATTAAATGTTTCTGGAGGACCTGGGTCGATTGGTGTATCAAATACAAATTCATTTAGAATCCCAAATACCGCTGGGGTAAGAAAGTCCTGAGTTGGTTGGGATGGACTTAAAAAGTAGTAAGTATAATTCACACCAACATCTAATTGCGGCAATCCAAATGCTTTGAATTCTTCCACTCTTTCTTGCGCATCTAATATATTCAATTTGTCCATTGCTATTTGATTGCTGTGCTCTGTAGCAAACTCGATTGCAAGTGGAAGTGTAAACCGATAAGGTTGTTGTGCTTGCGCCATTAATGCTACTAAACAAAAACATATAATCAAATACTCTTTTCTCATTGTTGGGCCTTTAGTATTTCTTTCATTCTTTTTAATCCTTTCTCAGATGCGATCCCGCTGATGTGGTATCGCACGAATTCTATCAACAGTTCGTGTCTTGGATATTGCTCGGTTGGAAAAAGATTTTCGTCAGCCATCGCATGATTCTTACTGATGTACAGTTTAGAAATGATGTCGGCATTTACATTTTCTCTATAGAGTTTATCCGCAATTCCTGCTTCAATGTTTTTATGAATAATGGCTTGCAAAAAGCTAAAATGATTTTCCTCGATGATCTGCCAACTTTCTGGATAATACTTTTGTAAATCAAATGAAATGGTAGGTTTCATCTTTTTTACTGTATTGAGAAAGTGTCTCGATAGACTTAAATATTCATCAATGGCATCGGAGGATTCTGCAATAATGTTTTGGATAATCTCGTGTTCTGATAAAAGAAAATGTCCAATTACTTCCTTTACAAGTTCGTTCTTGTTAGCTACATATTGATAAATCGTCTTTTTGGACATGCCCAGTTTTCTGGATATGTCGTCCATGCTGACACTCTTTAATCCATAGGACATAAAGAGCTCTCTACTCACCTCAAGTATTTTAGTTTTTGTATCCAATGAAGTACAAATATATAGGAATAAAACCTAGGAAACTTGAAAATGTTTCTGAGTTTCCTAAGTTTTTAATCACTCTGTTGATTAAAGTGAGATTTATTATCTTTAGTTAATCGGTGCTCTTAGGTGACTTGGTCCAAACATCATTAAGCACATCAAAGATTTTACTATGGCATCTTTTTCTCTCAAGTGGGATGATTCAAGCACCACGTGGCAAGTTGTTGCTTTCAGTATGTTAAGTATAGTATGCCTATATTCTTGTGTGAATGCAGAAAGTCCATCTGACACACCACCCAATATTGTTTTCATCATGAGCGATGATCATGCCTTTCAAGCGATCAGTGCTTATGGTCATCATCTCAATAAGACTCCCAACATTGATCGAATAGCCAAAGAAGGTGCTCTGTTTACAAAAGGATTTGTCACTAATTCTATTTGTGCTCCAAGTCGTGCCGTTATGCTCACAGGAAAACATTGCCACATCAATGGTAAGGTGGACAACGTCCAAGCGTTCAATTGGGATCAGGATAACTTTGCAAAAACATTGCAGGGAGTAGGTTATCAAACGGCGTTAGTAGGAAAGATTCATTTGGATGGTCAGCCGCAAGGGTTCGATTATTCCATTGTACTTCCTGGTCAAGGTCAATATTATGCACCAGAGTTTATCGAAAACGGAGTGAAAAGAGTTATTCCTGGTTACATCACAACTGTGACAACAGATCTTGCTTTACACTGGCTAGATCAAAAGAGGGATAAGGAAAAGCCTTTTTTACTCCTGTATCATCAGAAAGCGCCACATCGCACCTGGATGCCAGAAGCAAAATATTTGGGATTATTTGATACCATTCAAATTGAGCCTCCAACTAATTTTTTTGATGATTATGAAGGAAGAACTGCTGCAGCCGCACAGGAGATGTCAATCTTAAAGGATATTGATGTTGTCTACGACTTAAAATTATTGGACAAAGAACAGGAATTGAAAACAAGATACCGAAACGCGTTTCAGCTAAAATACGATAGGATGACTGACGAGGAAAAAGCTGGCTGGGATGCATACTATGATCCTATTATTGAGGAATTTAAATCCAAGGATAGAGAAGATGACGAACTGGCACTGTGGAAATACAATCGGTATATCCGAGATTATCTGAGTACAATACAATCTGTTGATGATGGCGTAGGCGCAGTATTGGATTATTTAAAAGACAATGGACTAGAAAAGAATACAATTGTAGTCTATACCTCAGACCAAGGCTTTTATCTAGGTGAGCATGGATGGTTTGACAAGCGCTATATGTATGATGAGTCATTAAGAACACCATTATTAATGAAGTATCCTAAAGAGATTAAACCTGGCACTATAGTGGATAAGCTTGTTCAGAACTTGGACTACGCTCCTACATTTTTAGACTACGCTGGGGTTGATATTCCATCGGATATTCAAGGAGAGTCGTTTAGGCATTTAGCTAGTGGAAAGGTAACTGAGTGGCGAGATGCTATTTATTATTCCTATTATGAATTTCCAGGTGAGCATCATGTGAAACGACATTATGGTGTGCGCACCGATCGTTACAAACTGATCCATTTTTATTATGATATTGACGAATGGGAACTCTATGATCTAGAGGTTGATCCGATGGAAATGAATAATCTATATGCCAATGAGTCCTATGATGAAATCAAACAATCATTACACAAGAGATTAGAAGAGCTGAGGGTACAATATGGAGATAGTGATGAACTGAATCAGCAAAATCTGGATAGATATTTGACTGCGAAGAATATGTCAAAGTAAAAGCATGAAGAAAAGTGAATGTCATTTAAGGGTTAGTAATTTTTTTTATTTGAGGTATTTGATAGGTGCTGTAATTGCAATAACATCATGCGCGCCTAAAGCCACAACTGTTTCAGAAGAAGCAAAACAGCCTAATATTCTTTTTATCATGTCAGACGATCACACCTCACAAGCTTGGGGGATATATGGTGGACTTTTAGAAGAGTATGTTCAAAACGACAACATAAAAAGATTAGCCAGAGAAGGTACTGTTTTGGACAATTGCTTAGTGTCCAATTCTATCTGCACACCAAGTAGAGCCTCTATTCTTACAGGTCAGTACAGTCACGTGAATGGTGTCACCACATTAGGCGCAGGCTTATCACCTATGTACAATAATATTTCGAAAGAACTTCAAAAAGGAGGCTATCAAACTTCAGTCATAGGCAAGTGGCATTTGAAACAAGAACCTGGAGGCTTTGATTATTACTGCGTATTGCCTGGTCAAGGAGAATATCACAATCCAAGACTAAAGACAGCAGACAATTGGGAGGATTACTACGGTGGTGGTAAGACATACGAAGGATTTAGTACTGATGTTATTGCAAGTAAAACTATTGAGTGGATTGAGGATAGAGATAGGAGCAAACCATTCATGGCGATGTGCCATTTTAAAGCAACACATGAACCTTTCGATTACCCTGAGAGATTTGCACATCTATATCAAGATGATGATATACCTGTGCCAGAGTCAATGTATGATGGAGGTCCTGAAACAACAGGTCGTTCTTTTTTAGGTCAATCCTTGGATAATTTAACAGCGCGATATGTCAAAGCTTCAGCGGATAGCACATTGAGAAGGGATTATATGAATTATCCTGGCTTACCGTTTTCGGTTAATGGTTTGACCAACAGTGAAGCACGTTTACAAACCTACCAAAAAATGATTAAGGATTTTATGCGATGTGGAGCCGCCATAGATGACAATATTGGTAAGCTTTTAGATTATTTGGATGAATCTGGTTTGACTGAAAATACAGTTGTCATCTACACAGCAGATCAAGGTTATTTTTTGGGTGAGCATGGCTGGTTTGACAAACGTATGATTTATGAGGAATCTATTCGAATGCCGTTTGTGATCAGATATCCAAAGGAGGTGAAAGCTGGAACACGCAATTCTGACATCATTGAAAATGTAGACTTTTCAGCCTTATTTGCCGACTATGCACAGATACCATATCCCGATAATATGCAAGGGAGAAGTTTTCGAGAAAACCTTAAAGGCAACACACCCGCAGACTGGAGACAATATGGCTATTATCGATACTGGGATCACGCTGCAAAAAGGCCTGGACATTTTGGTGTCAAAGGTCATCGCTTCACATTAGCCTTTTATTATGGTAATGGTATTGAAGAAAACAAAGGTGCTATTCCTGAAAAGTTTTGGGACTTCTACGATCTGCAAACAGATCCTCATCAATTGCACAATGCTTATAATGACCCAGAGTATAAAGACATTATCACTGCATTGAAAGATGAAATAATGGTTCAGAGATCAGCATTAGGAGATACAGATATTGACAATCAAGAGGTGCTAGATATTATAGAAAAGCACTGGGATAATTAGTGGGATTTAATTTATTCGTAACCGTATAACATGTCATGCCTCTCAGTAGCATGACTGCAAAAAAATATGTCCTTCACTCTGTAAAAAAAAAAGTCAAAATGAATCAATAACAATAATTCCTTTATGCCCAAAACTATTCATCTTCGGAAGAATATGACTTGCTTCTTCCAAAGTCACTCTTTGCGTAATGATGTCCTCCAGTTTCATATCCGATTGTCTGATAAGCTCCAACATTTCTGGATACTTATGCGCTTGCATACCATGACTGCCCAAAATTTCCAACTCATTGGCAACAACAAGATCCATCGGAATGTTTGGGTGTTGATGATCTCCAGTCATCAATCCTATCTGAATGTGTTTGCCACGTTTTCTCAAATTAGATATAGAATTAAAACAAGTTGCTTGACTGCCCAAAGCATCTACGGAGACATGTACGCCGCCATCAGATATTTTTTTGATTGAAGCTATGAGGTCTTGGTCAGTATTGCCATTCAACACATAAGTTGCACCAATCGATTTGGCTAATTGTAATGTGTCTTCATTAATGTCAATTGCGATGACTGTGGCTCCGATCGCCTTGGCTATCTTAATGGCTGAAAGACCAACTCCGCCACAACCATGAACAGCGACAAATTGGTTGTGCTGTAATTTGGCTTGATCGACTATTCCTCGATAGGCAGTAATGAATCGACAGCCCAGACTTGCAGCTGCTTCAAAAGAAAGATCATCTGGCAGATACACGAGATTGATATCAGCATTCTTTATTTCGACATACTCAGCGAATGATCCCCAATGGGTAAACCCAGGTTGTGTCTGATTGTCACAGACTTGTTGGTTTCCAGATTGACATTCGCGACAAGCTCCACAACCACATACAAACGGAACGGTCACTCGATCACCTTTTTTGTATGCTTTTACGTCAGAGCCGACTTCTTCAACAATTCCAGCTAATTCATGACCAGGTACATGTGGAAGGTTGATCTCTGCATCGTGTCCCATCCAGCCATGCCAGTCGCTACGGCAAAGACCTGTGGCTTTGACCTTTATGATAGCACCATGAAGAGCAGGTTTTGGCACTGGTATATCTTGCACTACCAATGGACCTTGGAATGTGTCGTAGACCAGTGCTTTCATAAGATGTTAGCTTAAGCTATTTCCTTTGCCCCTTCAATTAAATTATCTACAACATCTGGATTCAATAGTGTAGATGTGTCTCCCAAATTAGAGGTGTCATTCGATGCAATTTTTCTCAAAATTCTTCGCATGATTTTACCTGATCTTGTTTTAGGTAAACCATCTGTAAATTGAATTTTGTCTGGTTTGGCAATTGGACCTATTTCTTTAGTGACGACATCCAATATTTCTTTTCGAAAAGCATCATCCAATTCTTTGCCTTGCGTGATGACATAGGCGTAAATGCCTTGCCCCTTTATATCGTGTGGGTAACCTACGACTGCGGACTCTACCATATTTGGATGTGCATTGATAGCATTTTCTACTTCAGCGGTTCCTAGTCGGTGACCAGAGACATTGATGACATCATCAACTCTGCCGATGACTCTGATTCTGCCATCCTCATCTTTTCTAGCTCCATCACCAGTGAAATACATGTTTTCAAAAACAGAGAAGTACGTTTGTCTGCAACGTTCATGATCGCCATAAATGGTTCGCAGCATAGACGGCCAAGGGTGCTTAATGCACAACAAGCCTTCGATGTCATTTCCTTCGAGGATGTTACCATCGGCATCAACAAATACTGTTTGAATGCCTGGCATTGGGTATGAAGCATAGGTTGGTTTGGCGTCCGTAATTCCCGGTAAGGGTGTTATCATAACACCTCCTGTTTCTGTCTGCCACCACGTATCGATGATTGGCGAGTTTCCTTTACCAATGTGTTTGTCGTACCAGTGCCATGCTTCAGCATTGATTGGTTCTCCTACGGAGCCTAGTAACTTGATGGATGACAAATCATATTTAGCCGGCCACTCATCACCTTTAGCCATCAGTGCTCTTATCGCAGTTGGAGCTGTATAAAATTGATTGACTTTATGCTTTTCACAAATCTCCCAGAAACGTCCTGCATCTGGGAAAGTTGGTACTCCTTCAAACATGAGTGTTGTCGCTCCAGCAAGTAATGGACCGTAGACGATATAAGAGTGACCAGTAATCCAACCAATATCAGCTGTACACCAATAGATATCTCCCTCTTTATATTGGAATACATTTCTAAAAGAAAAACACGTGTAAACCATGTAACCACCAACAGTATGCACAACTCCTTTTGGTTTGCCTGTTGAACCCGAGGTGTATAAAATGAACAACATATCTTCTGCATCCATTAATTCAGCCTCACACATAGTAGCTTGGTGATCGATTTGCTCATGCCACCATTTGTCTATAGAAGAAGTAGCGATATCGTCACCAGAATTTTTATGGACAAGTACAGTGTTCACAGATTCGCATCCAATTGCCAAAGCATCATCTACCACTTTTTTGACTGGAATGTACTTAGCTCCACGCCTATTGAAATCAGAACAAACAATCATTTTGGCAGTGGCATCATTGACGCGATCAGCAAGTGCTTGAGCAGAGAAGCCTGCAAATACAACTGAGTGAACGGCGCCGATTCTAGCACAGGCTAAGAGTCCAATCGCTAACTCAGGTACCATTGGCATATAAAAGACGACTCGATCACCTTTGCCTATACCCATCTCTTTCAATGCATTTGCCGTTTGACATACCTTGTCATGTAATTGCTGATAGGTGTAAGTGACTACTGCACCTGTTGGGTCATTTGGTTCCCAGAGGATTGCTATTTGATCCGGTCTTTCGACCAAATGGCGATCTAGTGCATTATAGGTAATGTTTGTCTTACCGTTGATGAACCACTTGACGTCAGGATCTTTAAAGTTCCACTTGCAAACGTCTGTAAACGGTTCAAACCAAACAAAGCTTTCTGCTTCATGTTTCCAAAAGCCTTCAGGATCGTCAACACTTTGCTTGTACATTGCATTATAATGCGCTAAATCTTTTATCTGTGTAGTCATTAGTTAATCGTTTGTGCCTCTCAATATAAGGTATGATTTCAATATTTTTTAATCGAAAACTTGATTGATTTCAAATATTAAAAGATATGCTCAATCACCGTAGAAAGTCAGTAGATTGAAAAAGAAATCTGAACTGTTATATTAATGTGCAGCCCCAGGAGAACTCGATCCTCTAGGAATTCTGATGTCATTGACAAGCATTTGTATTTCTTCTGGTGGAGCAGGAGTCATTCTGCTGACTACAATTGATACGACTAAATTAATCATCATACCAACTACTCCAATGCCTTCTGGTCTAATGCCAAACCAAAGATCTTCCGGAAGTCCTGGTCCACCAAGTTGTGGTTTGAAATACCAAATATAGGTAGCAGTGAATAAGACACCAACGATCATTCCAGCAATGGCACCTTCCTTATTCATCCGTCTGTCAAAAATGCCCAGAATGATGGCTGGGAAAAAGGAAGAGGCGGCAAGTCCAAAGGCTAAGGCGACAACTTGTGCCACAAAGCCGGGAGGATTGAGTCCTGAAATGCCTGCTAATATGACTGCAACTGCGATCGCAATACGAGCTGCAAGCAATTCCCCTTTTTCAGAAATGGAAGGCATCAAATTTTTCTTTAGTAGATCATGTGATACCGATGTGGCAATAACCAATAACAAACCTGCAGCTGTTGACAAGGCCGCAGCTAGACCTCCTGCAACAACAAGTGCGATCACCCACGCGGGAAGATTTGCAATTTCTGGATTTGCCAATACTATAATGTCTCTGTCGATTGTGAGTTCGTTCATTTCCGCATCAGCGACGTATTGGATGACTCCATCTTTGTTTTTATCGTCGAATGTGATCAAGTCTGCTGTCTCCCATTTTTTAAACCATGTCGGCATTTCAGAATATTCCTTATTGCTAACCGTTTGTATCAAATTGGTCCTTGCGAATGTAGCAATTGCTGGAGCTGTCGTATACAGAATCGCAATAAACAACAAGGCATAGCCAGCTGATATCCGAGCATCCTTTACTCTTGGCACGGTAAAAAAGCGGACGATCACGTGAGGCAAACCAGCAGTACCAAACATCAAAGCTGCAGTGATGAAGAATACATTGATGCGATCATTCATACCCGAAGTCGTGTATTCAGAAAAACCTAGATCAGTACTCAATTGATTTAATTTATCCAATAGGTATGTACCATCTGCCATTTGGCCACCAAAACCAAGCTGGGGTATTGGGTTTCCTACCATTTGTATGGAAATGAAAACCGCTGGTACTGTAAAGGCAAAAATCAGAACACAATATTGAGCAACCTGTGTGTATGTGATGCCTTTCATTCCGCCCAGAACGGCATAGAAAAATACGATACCAATACCAATAAAAATGCCTGTTGAAAATGGGACTTCCAAAAATCGGGCAAAAGCAACACCGACGCCTCTCATCTGGCCTACCACATAGGTGAATGAAACCAACAGCGCACAAAGAACAGCAACGACTCTAGCCACATTTGAATAATACCGTTCTCCAATAAAATCTGGTACGGTAAACTTTCCAAATTTTCTAAGATAGGGGGCAAGCAGTAAAGCCAGTAAGACATAACCTCCCGTCCATCCCATCAAATACTGTGCACCTGCATAACCCATGAATGAAATCAACCCAGCCATGGATAGATAAGACGCGGCACTCATCCAGTCAGCAGCCGTTGCCATACCATTTGCTAAAGGAGATACGCCACCACCTGCTACATAAAATTCTTTAGTAGAACCAGCTCTGGCCCAAATAGCTACTCCAATATATAGGGCAAAGGTTATCCCAACAATAATAAAAGTCCAAGTCTGAACACTCACTGGGTTATAGTTTTAAGGTGAATCAACGAATTACTTTTCATCAACATCAAATTCTTTATCTAGCTTATTCATCAAGTACACATAGACAAAAATGAGAATGACGAAAATGTAAATGGATCCTTGTTGCGCAAACCAAAATCCCAAAGGGAATCCTCCTATTTTTACACTATTTAATGCATCTGCGAATAAAATGCCGCAACCATAGGAAACAACAAACCAAATGCTCAGTAGGATGAGAAGATATTTGAGATTTTTATTCCAATACTGATCTAGATTTTTTTCAGTCATGTGCTAATGAACGTCTTGTCTAGATGTAAGATAATAAAACTTAGTTGTAAGGAGCTTGAATGACTAGTGGATGATAAGTGACGATGATAGCTGCCTTGCCATAGCTTATCTCCGCTTCCCAAACTGAGCCAATAAATACATGTTGATGTAGACAAATCTATTGCGGATATCGTCCCTTTCTACTAGTATGGGTAACCGTCTTGGAAATGCATCTGCCATTAGCCCGACCTCTACAGATTTTACTGAATCATCAAATGCACCAAAGGCAAAGTGAGCTCCTATCTTAGCATGCGCGCCTACAGTAGGGCGGATCTGCCAGAAACCTTCAAAAAAACTGGAACCACCAAAGATGATATTCCAATTCAAGAAGTCTTCTTGATTTTCCTCTGTCCTCCTGACTGTTATGAGTTCCTCGAAATCGTTAGGATCTACAATTTCTATGAAGTAAGGTTTTTTCCAAGCTACAGTCAAGCCATAGGTGTAGTTTAATCCTACAGCAAGTCCCTTACGTTTGGCTTTTTCGGTCAAGTATACTTTTTTACCTTGGCCAAACTTCATCATGTAAATACTGTTTTGTTTGCCATATACAAACGAAGACGATAGACCTTCTCCTGTAAAGGTGAAATTTTTGTTTTGCCTTCGTTCGCGGAAGTCCTTCAATGTTCCAAATTCAAAAGAGAAATAGCTTGTTTTGTAATAAGATTCAATTTCACCGAAAGTCAATCCCAAGCTAAATCCATTTGTGTACACTTTAAAATCATATGATCGCTCGAAATCATACAAGATTCCTTTGTTGTTATAATCAATTTGTTTTGGCTGAAAAACTACTTGTGCTGACGTCGTCGACAGTAGTCCTAATAAAATAACTAAGGTGATTAAAATAGGCCTCATTGCTACTAAAGTAAATCATATTCATGAATTGTGCTGGAAAAAATTTGATAATTTGATGCTTTTGTACAGATTTGACCAATATGGAGCTGATTAATCTATATTTTTTGGCAGAGATGAGTGTTTTCCTTACCGTAAAGTTCTTATGATAGAAATCAACATTCTTATAGAAAAACAATCCTCAAGACTTGATTTCGTTATTAACTTTCTTGAAGAACGACTTCGTATTTCTATGCCATGTATTCTTGATCGTGAGACTATAGACAGTAATCTTTTAATCATTGACTTTGGTGGATCGCGCCAGACCGATGACGTACTGACCATGTATAATTCTGGTTTGTTAGATCAGCGAAATGAGTTGACACAGTCCAAGCCAAGTATCAGAAAATGCGACCACCATATAGAATTATTTCCGTCTTATGATACTGCTCATGATATACGTTTTGATCTTTTCGCCTCGATCTTTTTTTGTCTAAGTAGGTATGAGGAGTATCAATCGTTCACAGCTGATCGACATGGACGATTCCCAGCAGCTGAATCTCACGCACATGCTAATGCATATCTACAAAGACCTGTTGTCGATGAGTGGATAGTGCTCCTTCACGATATGCTCGAACGTAAATGGAATATCAAATTACCACCACCTATGCCGTTCGATATTGCACCGACAATTGATGTGGATGTTGCCTGGGCATATCTTTATAGGGAGCGGATTCACCCCTTAGGAAGTCAACTTAAAAAGTTAGTCAAAGGACAAGATGCTTTATTACAAGAACAACGTGAAGCGTACAAAACGGGTCATGATCCATTTGACACCTTCACGATGCTGAAAGAAAAATTACAAGCGTTTAATTGCCATTATTTCTTTTTGTGTCACCATGCACCTCCAATTGATACCGCATATTTTCTAGATAAAATTAAATTCAAAAATCTAATCAGAGAGCAAGATTCTTTCGCTACAGTTGGTATCCATCCGTCCTATGCAAGCGCAGGCGATCAAGCTCAAATTCTTCAAGAAAAAGAATGGTTGGAGCAGACGATTGGGCGATCTATAAATTCAAGTCGGCAACATTACTTAAAAATGTCTCTGCCTCTGACATACAGGGATTTGATAGCGTCTGGTATTCAGCATGACTTCAGTATGGGCTATGCAGATCAATGTGGATTTCGAGCGGGGACGAGTATGCCCTTCTACTTTTACGATCTAATCAGAGAAGAACAAACAAATCTCTTGATTCATCCTTTTTCTGTTATGGATGTGACATTAAAAGACTATCAATCTTACAGCATCGATCAAGCCATTGAAGTCATCACGGGTATGAAGCAACGGTTAAGGGATGTCAATGGTCGATTTAGCTTTATTTGGCACAACAGTTCTTTTGCTCAGTTAGGTGCCTGGGATGGATGGGATCGTGTGTTTGATGTGTTGATTGAAAGATAATTGGGTCGCTCGCGTTGCTCGCTTGTTGGGTCGCTCGCGTTGCTCACTTGTTGGGTCGTTCGCGTTGCTCACTTGTTGGGTTGTTCGCGTTGCTCACTTGTTGGGTTGTTCGCGTTGCTCACTTGTTGGGTCGCTCGTGTTGCTCGCTTGTTGGGTCGCTCGTGTTGCTCGCTTGTTGGGTCGCTCGTGTTGCTCGCTTGTTGGGTCGCTCGTGTTGCTCACTTGTTGGGTCGTTCGCGTTGCTCACTTGTTGGGTCGCTCGCGTTGCTTGCTTGTTGGGTCGCTCGCGTTGCTTGCTTGTTGGGTCGCTCGTGTTGCTCGCTTGTTGGGACGTTTGCGAGGTTCACTTGTTGTCATTGAGAAAATTTATTTTTAGAGCAATCGCCTAAAGTGATCTACCATTTTATAGTATGTACACATAATAAGTAATACATTAGCATCAATATTAATATGAGTATTTCACCATACATTTTGCTTGCAGTCATTTTTGGCTATTTTCTGTTGTTGATGTTGGTTTCATCAATCACCTCTAAGGGGTCTAACAATGAAACATTTTTTACTGCCAATAAAAAGTCTCCATGGTTATTGGTGGCTGTAGGTATGGTTGGTGCTTCTTTATCAGGTGTCACCTTCATTTCTGTACCTGGGACTGTGGGAGCTGGTGGCTTGAATATGAGTTTTTCATATATGCAGGTGGTCTTTGGCTATTTGTTGGGTTACTTTGTCATCGCCACCGTATTAATGCCAGCATATTATAGATTGAACTTAACATCCATTTATGAATACTTGGAAGATAGGTTTGGTACGGTCAGTTATAAAACAGGGGCATTCTATTTTTTGACCTCTCGTATTATTGGGGCTTCAATGCGATTGTTTTTAGTTGCTATTGTTTTACAAAAATTTGTTCTTGATCAATTTGGCGTTCCCTTTTGGCTTACTGTCGTTATTGCTATTTTGCTTATTTGGGTGTATACCTACCGAGGAGGCATAAAGACGATTGTGTGGACAGATACCTTGCAAACGGTTTGTATGCTGACTGCGGTTGTCCTCACGACTTCTGCCATCTTAAAAGGCATGGATTTAGGTTTTGGAGATTTGATTACAACGATTAAAAAAAGCGACTATTCACAAATGTTTTTCTTTGAAGGAGGGTGGGGTGATGCTAATAATTTTTTCAAGCAGTTTCTAAGCGGTGCTTTGATTGCTATTGTGATGACTGGTCTTGATCAAGATATGATGCAAAAAAACCTGACATGTAAAACACTAGGTGATGCACAGAAAAACATGTTCACATTTAGCGTAGTTCTTGTGTTTGCTAATTTACTTTTCTTGTCCATGGGCGCATTGATGTATATCTATGCTAATCAAAAAGGAATTGAGATTCCGGCAAGGCCAGATCAATTGTACCCGACCTTGGCATTAGAACATTTGTCGCCATTTATTGGCATTGTGTTTTTATTGGGATTAATTGCGGCGGCTTATTCTAGCGCTGACTCTGCATTGACTTCATTAACGACTTCTTTTTGTGTTGACTTTTTAGATTTTAAAAAAAGCGATCGAACAGAAGAAGAAAAAAAGAAAACCAGACTCTATGTTCATATTGGATTTTCCATCATTCTACTAATGGTCATACTAATTGTAAAATCCATAAATAGAGATTCCATCATTAATGAATTATTTGTGGCTGCAGGTTTTACCTATGGTCCTCTACTCGGCTTGTTTAGTTTCGGTTTATTTACAAATAGAGTGGTGAAGGACAAGTATGTTATTTGGATTTGTCTAGCGGCACCAATACTTAGTTTTGTCTTAAATAAAAACTCAGCGACTTGGTTTAATGGCCTCGAATTTGGATTTACCATATTAGCAGTCAATGGGCTATTGACATTTTTGGGTCTATGGTCAATTTCAAACTCAGCAGCATTAAAAAAATAACGTGGGAGAAACATTTAGAAAAATTACTGAAGAGGATTCGTTGCACAGGCATTTGGAAAAAATGTCGACAACTGAATTGCTAACAAACATTAATGCAGAAGACCACAAAGTGGCTCCGGCAATTAAAACTGTCATTCCTCAGATAGAACCATTGGTAGATGCCATTGCAAGTAAAATGGCGACAGGTGGTCGGCTATTCTATATCGGTGCTGGCACGAGTGGAAGGCTTGGTGTAGTGGATGCTTCCGAATGTCCACCTACGTATGGTGTGCCTTTTGATTGGGTAATTGGCATTATGTCTGGAGGAGATGTTGCGATCAGGAAATCACAGGAATTTGCAGAAGACAGCGAAGAGCAAGCTTGGAAGGACATGTGTGAATGGAATATTGACTCTCAAGATGTTGTCATTGGGATAGCTGCATCAGGTACAACACCATATGTCATTAGTGGACTTCAAAAGTGTCAAGAAGAGAATATTGTAACAGGATGTATCACATGTAATCCAGGGTCACCTATCACATCAGTATCGGATTTTCCAATAGCTGTTAATGTCGGTCCTGAATTTGTAACAGGAAGTACGCGAATGAAATCTGGAACCGCTCAAAAACTTATCCTCAATATGATTTCTACTTCTGTCATGATCAAACTTGGCCGTGTCAAAGACAATAAAATGGTCGACATGCAATTGTCAAATACGAAGTTGGTTGATCGAGGTACAAAAATGGTCATGCAAAAACTTGGAATCTCTTATGAGGAAGCTAAATACAAACTTTTACAGGCTGGTAGCGTGAGAGGCGCAGTCGATCAAAACTCGTAAACCTTTACGGTTAATTAATTCATTTAAAATTTAGAATTGACGGCTTTAGTCTAAAAACATTCTACTATTTTCACTTTATGTCAATAGAGAAAAAGTGGTGGAAAGAAGAAGTCATTTATCAAATCTACCCACGAAGTTTTAATGATAGTAATGGTGATGGTATCGGAGATATTCAAGGCATCATTCAAAAACTAGATTATGTAAAAAATTTGGGTGTTGATATTATTTGGTTATCGCCGATTTACAAATCACCTAATGATGACAACGGCTACGATATCAGTGATTATCGAAGTATTCATCCAGAGTTTGGGACCATGCAAGATTTTGATGAATTGCTGGATGGCATTCATAAAAGAGGAATGCGTCTTTTAATGGATGTCGTGTTTAATCATTCTTCGGACGAGCATGCGTGGTTTGAGGAAGCAAAAAAATCTATTGACAATCCGTATCGTGATTATTACATTTGGAAAAAGGGAAAAGACGGTGATCCTCCCAACAACTGGCGATCGTTCTTCGGAGGCAGTGCTTGGGATTATGAGCCCAATACTGATGAATATTATCTTCACTTATTTACCAAAAAACAACCTGACCTCAATTGGGAAAATCCAAAAGTGCGGAAAGAGATTTATAGTATAGTCAAATTTTGGTTAGACAAAGGCATCGATGGGTTTCGAATGGATGTGATACCCCTGATATCAAAGCGATTGGATTTTGCAGATACATCACTAGAATCATTTAACGATGTAGTGGCGCAAGTGTATTCCAATGGGCCTCGGGTGCACGAATACATAAATGAAATGTATGAGGAGGTGTTACAACATTACGATATTATGACTGTGGGTGAAGGACCTGGCATTACAACACAAACAGGCTTGGACTATGTTGGACATGATCGGCGAGAATTGAATATGATTTTCCATTTGGATCACATGTTTTTGGGGCACGGACCTCGGGGCAAATTTGATCCGATACCGTATGGTTGGACAGATATAAAACGTTTGTTTTCTGAATGGCATGAAGCGATGGGTGACTCTGGTTGGATCAGTATTTTTATGGACAACCACGACTTTCCAAGAATGGTTTCTCGATTTGGCGATGATGGTACATACAGAATTGAGAGTGCGAAGTTGCTGGCGATGATGGTGTTGACATTGAGAGGGACTGCTTGTATTTATCAAGGATCAGAATTGGGAATGTCTAATGTAAAGTTTGATTCTATTGAAGATTACAGAGATGTCGAAACGCATAATTACTTTAAAGAATTTACAGAAACCGGAACGAGCCCTGATGAGTTTTTAAAGCTTGTCCATGAGCATGGTCGTGATAATGTCCGTACTCCCATGCAATGGAATAAATCAAAGCATGCGGGTTTCACCAATGGTGAACCATGGATAAATGTAAATCCTAACTACTTAGATATAAATGCAGAAGATGTGTTGGCAGATAAGGATTCTGTGTTTTATTTCTATAGAGAGCTATTGGCATTTAGAAAAAAAGAAAAGACATTAATATATGGTGATTGGAAAATTATAGAAAGTCAGTCATCAGATCTTTTTATATATGAGCGGTTCGATTCTAATTGTAACATCTTAGTCATGTTGAATCATTCTGATCATACGCATACCCATGATGTGATCTTAGAAGGATATGATCTTTGTCTAACAAATATGACTAATGACGATGTGGCAACACTACTGCCTTGGGAATGTCGGTTGTATAAAAAATAAGCAGTCTCGCACCCGCACTTTTAGAACCGCACTTTTGGAACCGCACTTTTGGAACTGTGTTCCAAAAGAAATATGATTACTCCTATTAGCCAGCTAGCTAACTTGTCGATGTTAAGTTCTGAAATAACTTGCCCCGTTTACGTCAAATATCCCTCCTGTCATCCAAATTGGACTTGACGCCATTAGGACAACAGCTTGTGCTACTTCCTCAGGCTTGGCGACTCTGTTCATAGGAGATTGACTTCGAATACCATCTCCACGAGGTCCTTCAAGTCTCTCTTTGGCCATATCAGTCTCCACAAAGCCAGGAGCTACAGCCCCCACAAAAATGTTGTGCGGTGCCAGAGCGTATGCAAGAGATTGTGTCAGCGAATTCATAGCTGCCTTACTTGCACCATATGCAGGTTGTAGCGGTTCACCACGAAAAGCTCCTCTTGAGGTGACATTGATGATGTAACCACTTTTTTTGGCTATCATATGTTGACTCACTTGATGAGACAAATTTGCTCCAGCTTGGAAATTAATCGCCATAATTTTTTTAAAGTGAGCTTGCCAATCAGTGTAACTCATCTCGTCAATAGGGTGGTGGGAGCCTATGCCAGCATTGTTTACGAAAATATCAATCTTACCAAATGCTTGAATCAAATCATCAATTACTTTTGCCGCTTGATCAGGGTCCGAAACATCTGCTTTAAACAACCTGTGATTGGTTCCTTCAAGCTCGGTAAGTATCCGTTCAGCACTCGCGTCATCACTCCTATAAATAATGCCACAAGTAGCGCCTAAAGCATCAAATGCTTTGATTATTGCTCTGCCTATACCCCGACTTCCACCAGTAACACAAACAATCTTGTCAGTAAAATTTGCAGTTGGCACAACGTGGTGATTAGTTTCCTCCAACACTTGCTTGTTGATCCGTTGTAAGATAACTCACAGCCAATTGTGTGATTGCCTTTACACCAGTGATGAGTCCTGATTCATCTATAATAAAATCGGGAGTATGGTGAGGAAATGCTTGGTCAGCTGGAGTATCCAAAGCTTTTCCACCTACAAAATAATATAAGGAAGGTATTTTTTCAGCAAAGAAAGAAAAGTCTTCAGCGCCAGTTACAGCTGGAGTTACTCTGACATTATCTTCACCTAATATTTCATATAATGCAGGAATCATTTGTTTTGTCAACTCGTGGTTGTTAAATGTGACAGGTGCATAACCTGTTATTTCTACTTCTGCTGTAGCTCCAGCACTTTCTGCTATTAGTGTTGCTGTTTTTCTGATTTTTTCATGAATGATGTCTCTCATTCCAACATCAAGCGTTCGTATCGTACCTACCAATTCGGCTTCTTCTGGTATAATGTTATTACGTACTCCACCAGTAATTTTTCCAACACTGATGACAGCAGCTTCTTTTGTCAATTCTGTTTGTCTACTGATAATTGTCTGTAAACCCATGATGATTTGAGCAGCAGTTGTAATAGGATCAACTCCTCCCCAAGGCCGTGCTCCGTGCGTTTGTTTTCCTTTTACTTTTATGCTGAAACGATCTGCAGCAGCCATAATACCACCTGCTTTATAAATGACTTTCCCTACATCTAAGCCAGAACTGATGTGCTGACCAAACATGACATCTATGCCATACGTTTCGATCAATCCTTCTTTTACCATCAATGCAGCTCCACCTTCTTCCCCGGGAGGCGCTCCTTCTTCTGCAGGCTGGAAAACAAATATGATTTTGCCAGTTAATTCATTTTTCATATTAGTTAATATTTGCGCTGCTCCGAGCAACATCGCGACATGTGTATCGTGCCCACAAGCGTGCATGACACCTACCTCGTTCCCTAAAAACTCTGACGTTTCTCTTGATCTGAAAGGCAAATCATTTCGCTCAGTTACTGGTAATGCATCTGTATCTGCACGGAGTCCGACTGTTGGCCCTTCTTTGCCAGTATCAAGAATTCCTATCACGCCAGTTTTTGCCATACCTTGATCGACTTTGAGCCCCATTCCTCTTAGCTTTAGAGCAATTTTATCTGCCGTTTTAAACTCTCGATTTGATAATTCTGGAAACTCATGAAAGTCTCTTCTCCAGTCAATAACCGTTGACTCCACCTTACGTGCACCATCATTGATTGCTTGGATATAGTTGAATGTGTGTGTCTTAGGTGCTGGTTTTACTGTTTCATAACCAACTGTTGCCCCTGTCTGAGATTTGACAGGTTGTGGTGTTTGTGCAGTCAAGGTCAAAGCACCAATGACAAGTATTAAAATATATATATGTTTCATAGTCTTATGTTTATAGAATTCGAAATATACTAAGTTCGATAACTTAATTGTGTAAAACATCGGCTTCTTAACGCAGATTTTACATTTTGAATGTCTAAATCTAAGTTAAATTGTAAGGGATCATACCAAAAATTAACAATTTTGTCTTCTCCTTTTATCGCTTAATATTGTTGTTTCACTGAGAATTGATTTTTATAAAGATACAGGAATAGCTATTCATTCCAATAATTTACCGGGAGACCTTAGACCTGTCCCTTCAGCATCCACCAAGGCATCCCCCATGTCCTTTCTATATTCTTCTGCTATTTTCAGAAGCCGTTCGACGACAGCTGTATGTTTATCTATGACATTTTGTTTTTCTTCCTTATCCGAATCTAGGTGATACAATTCTGGTTCACTGAGGTCTTTGTGTTCATAGTCAATCGGCAATCCATCGTCTGTACCATGCCTTCCATTCAAAGTCCTGTAACTGTGAGGCAAAATCAATTTATAACCGTCATCATAGACCGCTTGTAAATGATTGTTGTGGTAATAAAATGCATAGGTATCGTTTGGATTTTCCTCAGATTCACCAGTAAGTAATGGCAATAGATTGTTGCCATCTATAGGGCGATCTGGAAGAGGCGCCTCTAGCATAGTCGCCATTGTTGGCAGTATGTCGATGGTCATAAAATAGGTGTCTGATACTTTTCCTGTAGGGATGAGACCGGGACAAGACATGACACATGGTACTCTTGTGCCACCTTCCCAGTTAGTGCCTTTTCCTTCTTTTAATGGTAAAGCTGATCCAGAATGTGTGCCATAAGATAGCCATGGTCCGTTATCTGAAGAATACATGATTACTGTATTTTCTACAAGATCATATTTATTTAATGTTTTGACTATTTCACCGACAGACCAATCTATTTCCATAATCACATCGCCGTAAAGTCCCCTTTCTGATTTTCCTTTGAATTTATCTGATACATACAATGGTACGTGTGGTTGTGGATGTGGTACGTAAAGAAAGAATGGCTGATCTTTATTCGTAGCTATGAAATCAACGGCTTTCTCTGTAATTTGTGTTGTTAGTTGTGACTGCTCATTCAATGTATCTATTCGTTCAAAACCGTCATAGAGAGGCAAATCAGGGAAATCGAAGATGGTGCCTTGCCAAGGATGATGCGGCCACATGTCATTGGAGTAAGGGATTCCAAAATACTCATCAAATCCATGATTCAATGGATTGAATTCATCTTGCCAGCCCAAATGCCATTTTCCAAATACAGCAGTTGCGTAATCTTTGGACTTGAATAATTCTGCCAAGGTCAGTTCATCTGGATTAATGCCGTGTTCATGCCCTGGTCCAATAGCGCCATGCATGCCGAGTCGATTCGGATAACAACCGGTCAGTAGCGATACGCGTGAAGCAGTACAAACTGGCTGTGCCGTGTGAAAGTTTGTAAATCTTGTACCATTCTTCGCAAGTCGATCGATATTAGGAGTTAAAATGTCTGGTGCGCCAAAGCAACCAAGATCTTGATAACCCTGATCGTCGACATATACAATGATGACATTTTTATAGTTCTTTTTATTGGAATCTACATTTACTTTTTTGTCAGTAAATGTAGCTTGACAAGCGATTATGAGTAGGGAAATCACAGATAAGTAGATGATTCTCAAAAGCATTAATTTATGTAGTGAACCACTTTAGAACTCAAGGTGCTAAAATGTATGGATTTCTAAAATTAATACAAATGGTAATAGATCAAGATTAATTCGGCAACTATGTCAGGTATTCACGAGTATTTTCAACGATGAAAACAGATAAAAGATCAAGTAAGAAACGGTCAAACTATTTTCATTTTGGTATATCCTAGCGTTTTAAAAGTTTGACTTTGATGTGGTTTTCTAAAAAGGCTTCTTTGTATGTACTGCCTAATGGAATTTCTGAGTCGCCAAAATAAATCATATCAGTGTCTATAGACTCTATTTTGTGGATATTGACAATATAGGATTTGCTAACCCTAGAAAAAATTTCTACAGGCAACTGTTTGAGTATTGTCTTGATGTTCATCGCTGTCATATACTTATTGTCTTGTGTATGGATCATGACGTAATCCTTCATGCCTTGGATATGACTGATGTCTTTGTAATACAACCGCACATATTTTCTATCTGCCTTGATGTACACATATTCTTGAGTGAAATCGGATAGCTCTGAAGATGCAGAATCTCTAAGGTTTAAATACTCTTTTGCTTTTTGAACGGCTTTAAAGAAGCGATCGAATTTAATTGGCTTAAGTAAATAATCAATGATGTCTAATTCAAAAGCTTCAATGGCATAATCTGTATATGCTGTGGTGAAAATAATGGCTGGATACTTTTTTATGGTTTTTACAAATTCAACTCCTGTCATGCCTGGCATTTGGATATCCAAAAACATAATATCCACATCGTTTTTAGAAATGAACTCACTTGCTTTAATGGCATTATTAAATTCGCCTATGAGTTCAAGACTTGGTATCTCATTAACATGTAATTGAATGCCTTTTCTTGCTAATGGTTCATCGTCGATTATGATACATTTATAATTCATGGCTCATAGTTCTATTATTAAATCTACTGAAAATACAGTTTGTTTATCCGTGATGGAAAGCTTGTGTTTTTCTGGATAGAGTAACTCCAGGCGTTTACGGACATTATCTAATCCAAACCCGGAATGTTCTTTGTCATTGGGACGACTGACTCCTTTCTCATTCTCAATGTTAAACTGAAGTTGATTGTCACTTATTGACCAAATCATGTGTATCTCTTCTTTACTACCATCTGTCTTTGAACTATACTTGCAAGCGTTTTCTATAAATGGTAAAAATAACAGAGGTTCGATTAAAAGTCTTGCAGGATTCCCGTTGACGTCATAGTTTACAGTCAAATTGTCTCGACGCAACTGTTCTAATTTTAAGTAATTGTCCAAAAATTCAATTTCTTTGGACAGTAATACTTTGTCTTTGGCTGCTTCATATGTTTGATACCGCATTAAATCTGAAAGCTGCAAAATTGTATCTGGTGTATGTACAGATTTCTCTCTAGACATTATATAAATGTTATTTAACGAATTAAATAGAAAGTGAGGGTTTATCTGCTGCTTTAAGTAATTTAATTCTGACTTCAAACCATATGTTTCTATATCACTTATTCGGATACTTTCTTCATAGAAATATTTTGAAATTTTTATAGCTATCGCGGGGGCTAAGATACCTACTGTTGCAAGGAAGGAATAGTAAAAAGTCCAGACTGGGTGGTAATCTTCTTCATTCCCATAGAAATAAAAATCTTCATAGGTATTGATCCCACACACAAAAATCAGACTGAGTATTGTAAAGAAAATATACTGCACCAATTTCTCCCTCAGTGCAAATTTGGGGATAAGTACGTATAAATTGAAATAAACCAATACAATGTCCAAGAACAAACTGAGTACTATACTAACCAATATATAATTATACTCTGGATCATAATCCCAAATCTCGGAAAAGACATCCATGTACAGCAATATCCAGAACGTCAAATGCCGAAGCCACCAGTACTTAGAATCAAAAATTATCTTTTTAAATACATTCATGGAAAGGATTTGACGACAAAAATAGTCCCTTTAAGTATAAGTCCATCTTCGAATGTATAATAAAACCATAGGAATGTATAATTAAGTCTATAGCTAGTAGAAGAACGCCAACAAGCACCAAAAACACAACATATTTTGCATCCGAATTGCAGAGTTACCTGCAGCTAATTTTTAAAATATCAAACAAATTATTATGAAATCAATAGCTAAATTATTCGGTACGATACTATTCTTTATGATGATATTGTCTTCATGCTCAGACGATCAATTACTACAAGACGACAATAATGAACGTTCATTAGAACAACAGGAAGCATTTTTAGGTGCTAAGCGATCCTGTGGCCACGAAGATCATATGCACGAATTACTTGCTGACCCTGTTTATCAAAAATCACACGAATTAAAATTCGAAAAATTAGTGGAAGAGTTGGCAAAACCTGAGTTGAGAAACTGTTCTACACCTATCATCATACCTGTAGCAGTACACTTCCAAAATGTGACAGGTACAAATCAGTCTTGCCTTGAACAATTAGTCAACACCCAGATAGATGTGCTTAATAATGATATCACAGGGACAAATAGTGATGTCAGTAAATGGACATCTCAAGCAGCATCATTTTTTCCAGGTATTAGTAATGGTGAAGCTTGTGTACGATTTTGTGTGGCTACAAAAAATCATCCTTCTGGTTATGGATTGACAAATGGTGATTTGGCGATTACTGTAAATAGAACCAACGGAGAAAGAGTGAATAATTGGAGTGGCTATTTGAATATCTATGTCAGACCAAATCTTGGATTTCTTGGTGAAGCGCCTTTAGGAGGAAGTGGCAATGGTGATGGCGTTTTGATTGATGCGTCTACATTTGGACTTGGCTCTGGTTGTGGCAATGTAAGACCCCAAGCACCTTATAATTTGGGTCGAACAACCACTCACGAAGTTGGTCATTACTTATTGTTGGATCATATTTGGGGTAACGGTTGCGGCATTGATGATGGTGTCAGTGATACGCCAGCTCAAGCGTCTGATAGCGGTGGCTGTCCAAACCTTGGTGTTAAATCTTGTGGATCTAACGATATGCACATGAACTATATGGATTACACAAATGATGCCTGCATGTACATGTTTAGTAATGGACAGGTACAGCGTATGGTCGCATACATCAATAGTTCGCTTAATAATTTAAAAAATAAAGCTTCCTCTGTTTGCGAAGAAGGAAATGGCGGAAGTAGCAATCCAGGGGGAGAAAATCCAACTACTGATAATGGAAATGATGACAATACGAGTAGTGATGTTTGTGCAAGAGTGAATACTTCAAATGTATCCACAGTAAACAATACAAGTGTCTTGATAAATTGGGCTAACATCGCAAACGCCAATCGTTACAGAGTAAGATATAGAAAGCAAGGTACAAGCGCATGGACAGTTGTTGGCGCTCCCAGTTCTCAGAAAACGATTACTGGCCTGACACCAAACACAGTATATGAGTATGCGATTCGAGTACATTGTGATTCTGGTTGGACCAGTTGGAGTAGAATATCAACATTTTCAATAGCTACTGATGATGATTCTTCTTGTACAAAAAATGAAATCAAATTAGAATTATTTTTAGATGATTATGGGTCAGAGACTAGTTGGGAATTAGTGAAAGAAAATGGTGCTTTAGTATCAAAAGGAGGCCCATTTAGAGACGGTCAAAATAAAGTCACCAAAGAATTTTGCCTAGCAGATGGTTGTTACACGATGTACATAGATGATTCATTTGGTGACGGTATTTGCTGCGATTATGGCGACGGTAGAGTGAGAATCAGAGATGGAGCTGGTAGATTGGTTGCTAGTTCAAATGGTAGATTTGGATATTTTACATACTTAGATTTCTGTGTTACGAATGGTTCTGCAAGATTAATAAGAGAACGTAAAGATGAACCTAAAAAGACGCTTGCCAGAAAGATAAAAAAGTCTTAAGTAGGTAACTTTAGATATTGATATTGGCCAGACTTAACTAAAAGTCTGGCCTTTTTTTTGGTCATTTGAGTAAAGTTAAAAGACAGACGAATAGTGACGGAATAATAGTTATGGACAATATTATTCTGAAGACCGAGACAACCAATTCTTCATCCATCTAATCTCATTATACGACAACTCAAAAGGACTCTGTTGCTTTATTTCATTAGAGCCGAGTTCTAATTTGTCATGAAGAAAAGATTGTAGTTTTTGAATTCTGTCTTTATCCATAATCTCATCAATATCAACATCACCTTGCTTTATTAATCTTCCAAAATGAGATTCTATAGTGCCGACTGACATATCCCGTTTGTCAGCAATTTGTTGCGCAGTCATTCCTTCCTTATGTAATTTTAGTGTAATTCTATAGGTTTCTCCGACGACTCTTTTTACTTTTTGTTTTGGAACAAATGCTATTCGCTTGAATAGTGTTTGCGCTAGCTGAAGTTTTTGATCTTTATATGTGATTGTGTTTAACCGATCCATCATGTCCCAGCACGAATTGTGCAACTCATTGCAAATCTGAAAGTATTGCCTGCTTTTGGGTTTGTCCTTCCACTTTGAGATGTGGCCTTCTATTTTTGTAATAAGTAGATTGTAAATATTTTCTCGGAAGTAGTCAACAGCTTTCTCAAGCCGAGCAACTATTTGTTTATCATTGCCTTCTTGACTAGAAAAAAGTGTATTCAATTGATCTTTGAATCGCTTAGCTATATCATTCAAATGATCCAATTGCTTGAAAAATTCTGCTGAAAAGATCACTGCATCTGCTTTTGACGCTATATCATTTTCCGAAAGGAAGTCCTCCCAAGTACTTGCATATGCGGTCAACTTATTAAAGGAAAAATGCTTGACCAGTTGCTGATTGTCGTAAAGTTCTTTCTCTTTTTCCAAAAGGGTTTGTAAGTTATCGCTATTCTCAAGTGAAGTATGATACTTTGTGATTCTGGCATCAGCTATACAATTTCGCTTACTTATTTTACTAGACAAAAATAGCCCATCAAGGCTTTTGCATCTACTTAACGCAACGTACAGTTGTCCTGCAGCAAAGGTGTTCTCTAAATCCACAACGACCTTTTCAAATGTTAGTCCCTGACTTTTATGAACAGTTACAGCCCATGCGAGTCTAAGCGGATATTGCTCGAATGTGCCGCAGACTTCTCTCTCTACCTCCTTTGTTTTTTCGTCGATGTGGTATTTTATCCTGTCCCATGACATTCGTCCCAGTTCTATAGTGCCTTTCTCTTCAGGGATTTCAATGGTCAAGATGTCGTCATGTTTTGATTTTATGACACCGATTTTACCATTGTAAAATGCCCCTTCAGGATCATTACGAATGAACATCACACGAGCCCCAATTTTAAAGTGCATTTCCTTTGGAGTAGGGTAGATGTGTTCTGAAAAATCTCCTGAGATAATAGCATTTAGCGATACAGATGGTGTAGTTAATTCATGAAGTTTATGGAGATTTATTCTGTTGGCATTTTGATTGTGTGTGGTTAATTCAATGACATCTTGCTCAATGTCGCGCATGTCTAAACGAGCATTTAATATACTGAGCTGTTCATCAGTTATATTCCCCATACGGACCGCATTTAGGATTGAAATAAACTGTTCATCTTGCTGCCGATATACTTTTTTTAATTCAATTGTAATTGCAGAAACAGCTTGCCACGAATGAGCGTCGAAGAAAAAAGGGCTATCGTAATATCTAGACAATACCTGCCAATCTGATTCTCTTGTCACGGGCGCTAATTGAAATAAATCACCAATGACAAGCAGTTGTAAGCCGCCAAAAGGCAATTGATTTTTCCTAATTCTCCTAAGCGTGAAATCTATGGCGTCAAGTATATCTGCTCGTACCATACTGATTTCATCAATAATCAATATTTCCATTTCTATCATCAACTGACGCTGTTCTTGACGCAATCGTTGACTTTTGGCTAGGATAGATCTATTGGTGACGGACTCAGAAGGGACCATTTCATGATTGGGAATAAAACAACTGGGCGGCAATTGAAAAAATGAATGAATGGTCACACCACCCGCATTTATAGCGGCAACACCCGTGGGAGCGACTATAATCGATTTTCGAGATAATTTTTCTCGTATTTGTCTAAGAAAAGTAGTTTTTCCAGTCCCTGCTTTTCCCGTTAGGAACAGTGATTTGTTTGTATGCAGAATAAATTCTTCCGCTAGTTGCCATTCATCAGTTTTCATAAGTAGTATAAAGTTGTAAACCTAAGGTATATATTCTTTTCATTATTTAATATTAGAATCGAAATTATTTATAAATCGAAAGGTACGGAGACCTGAGGCAAAGGTCGACTCCGTTCCTCCAGTGGCGATGGACTCTGTCCCTAATGCCATTTTTGGATAGATACTGAGGCAAAGGACTCCGTTCCTCCTGAGGCAAAGGACTCCGTTCCTCTTGCCGTAAATTCAAACACAAATCGAGAGGTACGGAGACCTTCGATTCAGATATCAATCCTAATAGCAATATCTGAGGCAGAGGACTTCGTTCCTCCTGAGGCAAAGGACTCCGTTCCTCTTGCCGTACCACAAACAATATCTGAGGCAAAGGACTCCGTTCCTCTTGCCATACCACAAGCAATATCTGAGGCAAAGGACTCCGTTCCTCCTGCCGTAGTAATTTTGAAAAAAACATACAAATATTTTCATATTGCTAAAAATTGTAATATGTTTGAGGCATCCTAAAACTAAATTCCCAAAACCTAACCCCGAGATAAAGACAAATCCAAGTTGTCTAAATAAAGCCCAGGAAAACCGATTTTAATTTCCTAAAGCAAGTTTGGCAGCAACAAAAACAGTAAACTCATTTTCTATAATGATGCATGCATTGTTATGGGCCTAAAACCATGAGAGAGTTAATAGGGCTATTTATTCACTAAAGAAATAGACTATGCACTCCCAAGTCCGCATTTTCAATGGGCATGCCTTACCAACTGCCCAACTCAAATCTCGTTGCTTGCAATTATTGATTGTGGCATTCGCATGCTTGTGTTCATCACAGATATATGCGCAGTGTCCACCTGATAATATACTACTCGCTGACATAAATCATTCGTTGGATCCAATGACATGTGAGAGTGTGTTAGACATCACAGACGTACATGGAAATAATTCACTTGATGGCTGTGGGTGCGATGTCACAATATTAGATGAACACGATAATGAATTGCCTGCAGCATTTGATTTTAGTGATGTTGGTGAAACCTTTAGATATCAGGTGTGCTGTCCGTTGGTCGTGGGTGAAATTTGTGCGTGGGCTAACATTACTGTCGAGTTTAAAGGGAATTCTCAATTTATATGTCATGCTGCCGATACCGTATTGACGAGTTCATGCATTGAAGTGAATGATCTTTTCCCACCAGTTATCGGATCCCAATGTGTAGAAGCAGGAGTGATACTTGTCAATGAAATAGAGAATCTTCCTAATTGTGTTGGTGGGGTACAAAGACAACTCATCCGTACATACCAACTGACTGGCCCTCAAGGTCCGATTGAGCAATTTTGTACACAAAGAATTGATATAGTCGCAGCAGATTTAACGAACATTATTTTTCCTGAAAAAGCGACAATAAATTGTGATCAGGATCCTACAGTCGAGTTGACTGGCGCACCCATTTTTACAACAATGATAAATGGTGTATTGGATTCATTTGAATTGACACCAGACGGCCTTCCACTAGAATGTTCCGTATTCGTCAGTTTCGAAGATACAGAGTTTGAGACAGCTTGTGGAAGTAGGATAACAAGGATGTGGTCTGTAGGCCAATGGTCTTGCATCGTAGATACCGTCCAAAGGTTTCCACAAATCATAGATATAACAGATTTAAATCCGCCTACCATAGAATGCCCACAAGTGATCACTAGTTCTACAACGACGCACAAATGCCAAGTTGTGGTTAATTTACCACCAGCTACTGTTAGTGACGATTGTTCAGATGACCTTACGGTTTTTATTGCGACTAACAATGGCATCTTAAATGCAAACGGTGGTGTTGCTACTATTGACACTGGTTTCTCTCAAATTATCTATTCTGTTTCAGATTGTATAAATACAGATACCTGTGTCATTAATGTTATGCTTACAGATACAACCCCTCCAGTCGCTATTTGCGAGACAGACATCACAATAGGCTATGCTGGAGTCGGCAATACCTTTTTAGATGCATATAAAATAGATGCAGGCTCTTTTGATGATTGTGGTGCAGTTAAGTTTGGAATTGCCAGAATGGTAGATACCTTAGATATTCCAGATCATGTATTTCAGGATAGAATTGAGATCCTGTGCGAAGACACGACCATGCCTTTTATGGCGATACTACAGCTTTTAGATAGTGAAGGCAATGTCAGTTTTTGTATGGTTGAAGTTACGGTCACAAATAAGTTGATCCCCACACTCATTTGTCCTGCACCAGATTCGGTGGCCTGTGATACCATATTTGATCCTGATAATTTGAATGTCTTTTTTAATCCTTTTGAAATTGACAGCGATGTTTGCCTTGATGGATTTACGGTTAGAGATATACTCATAGGAGATCGAAATGACTGTGGAGTTGGTACTTTAGAAAGAAGAATTAGGATTTTAGATGCCCAAGGCGATCCTGTAGGACCACTTTGTCGAGTTGATATTGTATTTGAAGCGCCTTCAACTAGTCTAATGTTAGGTCCTAATTTTCCTCCAATGGATATGTGTACTCCGCAAGATGTTTGTTCATTAGATGATTTGGATAATTTTGACATTGAATTCGATATTGATCAACAACGCTGCCAATTATTGGGCATTAGTACGGAAATAAATGAAGTTACACCACCAAGTCAATTGCAGTGCCCTAATCCAACTTCAGTTCCAATTTGTCAACAGTTTGTCCGGACGTTCACCGTTATCGATTGGTGTGCTATTGATGGTCTTGGTTCTAAAGCTGAACCATTTGTATTCGAACAATCAATAAATATTGGAGAACGGACCGCTCCTACTGCTACTGATCCTGACGATTTAGAGTTCTGTGTACCAATAGACGAATGTGATTCCTTATTTGTAACTATTGCTGCCCCAACTGTTACAGATAATTGCGCTGGAGATATTCTAACTGAATTCGAATTATTTAATGATAATGATCCGGCCAATCCTATTCTAGATATGGAAGGGGCTGTTGTAACAGGTAATTTCGATGTAGGTAGTTATTCAATTGTATGGACATTTACAGATGCTTGTGGCAATTTTACATCCGAAACGCAGCGGTTTCAAGTTCAAAATTGTAAAGCCCCAACCATTACATGCATCGCTGGACTTGCCATACCAATAGTTCCAAATAATAATGTGGCTACTTTAGAACTAAAACAAGTAGTGGTTTATTCTGGAAACTCGTGTGGTGATCAAACAGGCATTACAGAGTCATTTGAACCAGATAGGCTAGAAGAGACAATCACATTCCCATGTGACAGTGTCGGATTAGGGCCATTGAGTGTGAACGTTTTTGCAACAGATGCTGATGGTAACCAATCGAAATGTACTGTATTGATTTCATTAAGTGATAATGGCTTGTGTCCAAATACTGCTTTTACGTCTGACAACAATGAAGCTCGTGTATCTGTATCTGGTAATGTAGTCACTCCAGCTAATACAGGCATTACTGGTGCTGATGTCGCACTTATCGGTTCTTCAAATACGATTTCTACTTTTACAGAAAAAGGGAATTATCTTTTTAATGATATGCCGACTGGAGGGGCATACACCATTCGACCGAGCTTTGATGATGATGTGTTAAACGGAGTGTCGATTATCGATATGATTCTCATTCAGCAACACATTTTAAATTTTAGGGAAATTACTAACCCATATTTATTACTCGCTGCTGATGTCAATGGAAATGGCGAGGTATCTATTGCTGATGTCATCTTATTGCAACGTATAGCACTTGGACTTTCAGACTTGCCTCCAACAGTGCCTAATTGGAGATTTATTGATGCGGATGCTGATTTTTTTGATGCAACTAATCCATTCAGCAGCAGCTTATCTTCAGAAAAAATGATAGATGAATTATTAGAAGATGAAGTCTATAATTTTATTGGAATAAAGGCTGGCGATATAAATATGAGCGCCTTGGCGGACACAGAAAACAGAAGTGTTTCCAATGCATATTTGAGAGTTGATAATTCACCACTTAATCAAGATAAAACGACGATTCCGTTTTACCTAAGCGAACAAATGACTTCCATTAAAGGGGTTTCAATAGAGATGAATGTTTCAGAATTAAACCTTTTAGATTTACATTCTGCTCAATTGAAAGATGGTACGTTTTCAATTGATGTCACAGATGGTCAGCTGAAGTTTATATCTGTTAATGAACATGGGATGTCAGTAGACTCTGACTTACCATTATTTGAGCTGGTCCTCAACGGAAATTCAACTGCAACAGCAAAAGAATTGTTGCAAGATGTCACCATTACAGTAGCAAGGGAGTTACATGGTGAGCTTCAAGAGCAGAAAGTAAACATTGTGTTTGATTCTCAGGTATCTGGAAATGAAATTTTAGATGTCGTGCCTAACCCTTGGAAAGACATAACAACGATTGAAATTAACAGTTCAGAAAAAACAACAGGAGCATTGTTGGTGACTGATTTAGGTGGAAATGTTGTTTATCAAAACGATGTTCAATTTAGTAAAGGAATCAATTCATTGACCTTATCGTCAGAAGTAATTAATGTACCTGGCGTATATTTCATACATGTAAATACACCACTATCAAGACAAACCGTGAAAATGATTAAGCTGGAATGATAATAGATTTTTTTCCCAATTGTCGATGATAATAGATAGGAGAGAGCCAGTAATGGCTCTCTTTTTTTTTGTCCTTCCAGATAGCTAGCCTCAAGATTTATTCTAGTCTAACTTGCCCTCTACGTCAAGGTAATTGTATCGTTTCGATGGTACACGCCGTACATTGCGTTGGCTTTTGTGTATTTGCTGTATGGCGTTGTCACCATGTGTTATAGGTCGGCACTTTTATGCGATCTGTAGCTTCTTGTTTTCTAGTTTAACGTTAAAATTAATTTCAGCTTTTAATGCTTTAAACACTTTTAAAATTGTGTCAATTCTTGCACTATTTGCGTTATTCTCAATTTTAGAAATTTGACTTTTGTTAACACCAATTAAATTACCAAGTTGTTCTTGTGTTAAGTTTCGTTCTTTCCTAGTTGTTTTTACCATCTTTCCCAATAACTCCATTTTAAGCTCATATTCATATTCGTCTCTGCTTTGTGTTCCTTTTTTTCCAATGTATCTATCCTCCATTTCATCCATTGTATATTTCTTCATAAGAATAGTTTATTTAGTTTCAAAATATTTTTTTCTAATTCTTTCAGCTCTATCAATTTCCGATTCAGGTGTCTTTTGTGTTTTCTTGTAAAAACCATTTGATGCAATTACAAGTGTTTTTAATTTATTCGTTTTGTCCCAAAATGCTAGAATTCGTATTTGTTTATCAGCAAACTTCACTTTGAATTCCCATATTTCATTTCTGAGTTTTTTAAAGAATTTAGGGTCTATATTCTGCTCTGCATTTCTGATGACAAAGAACAACTTCTTTGTCGACTTTTTATCAAGCTTTTTTACGAATTTATCAGCTTGCGTTAGAAATATAGTCTCGAATAACTTCAAAAGCAGTTTTGGCTAAAGATACATAATGTTTCAATTAATAGCAACTTTAATGCGGGTTCGTTCTTGCTGACCTATAACTCTCTTTTCATGTGATTTAGCATTTTGCTGAGGCGAGACGACTTCAGCAACGTATTTTAATTGGATGGTGTAACCATATCCTATATTTCTTCGTTATTATACCAAAGGAGAATGGTTTGACTGATTTACGTAGAAATTTTGTCTGTTGTCAAGACGAAAAACGCAGTGAATGCAAGGTATCCACGAGAATTTTCAACGATGAGAACAGATAAAAGATCAAGTAAGAAACGGTCAAACTATTTTCATTTTGGTATAAGCTATGAAGAAACTAAACTATTTAATTGCTATTCTTTTATGCAGTCAGAGTTTACTAGCTCAAGTCGCTGGTAGAGTGACTAACACAGACGGAGAAGCACTTTCTTATGTAAACATTTATATAGAAGGTACGACGATAGGGACGACTTCCAATGTTGATGGTTATTATAAATTGGATGTTAAGAGAGGTACATCAACAGTCATATATCAATACATTGGATTTGAAACAGTTGCGAAAGAGATCTCAATCCAAGGTGATCCGATTTCACTAGACGTGACATTGCAAGATCAAGCATATTCTTTAGATCAAATCATTATTGCTGCAGATGCAGAAGATCCTGCCTATGCCATCATAAGGAAAGCTAGAGACATGCGAGAAGTCTATCGTAAGATGTTTGACAACTACAGTTGCGATGTGTATATGAAAGGCTTCAATAAGATCACGGACGCACCAGAGAAAATATTGGGACAAAAAGTCGGTGATATGGATGGACTCATTGATTCTACACGTCAAGGAATTGTGTATTTGTCAGAATCAGTGTCTAAACTCTATGTCAAAGGTAAAAAAGAAAAGGAAGTCATGTATTCCTCAAAAATTAGTGGCGATCCTCAAGGCTATAGTTTTAATAGTGCTAGTGAAATTGATTTTACGTTTTATGACAATACAGTAAAATTAAATCGCGCACTCGTTTCACCAATTGCAAATAATTGTTTGGCTCACTATGATTATAGACTTGAAGGCACCTATTATGAAAATGACCAATTGGTCAATAACATTAAAGTGATCCCTAAGAATACATATGGCAATGTGTTTTCAGGCAATATCTTCATTGTGGAAGACCAATGGAATATAAAGAGTGTCAGGATGCAAGCCACCAAAGAAGCAACTCAAGTACCTTTTGTTGATTCACTTATTATCCAACAAGAATATCATCAACTTATGGACGATCGATGGGTGCCATTATCCACAGTGCTTTCTTTTGAACTGGGTGCATTTGGGTTTGAATTGATCGGCAATTTTGCTGCGGTTTATTCTAATTTTGATTTCACTGGAATTGATGATGCAACATTTACAAATGAGGTGTTTAATGTGCTTGAAGGATCTAATGAACGGAATGATGGCTATTGGGATACTTTGAGACCAATACCATTGACTGTAGAAGAAGCAGTAGATTATCATGACAAAGACAGTATTCGGATTGTGAAAGAAAGTCCGGCTTATCTTGATTCTATTGATAGAGAAGCAAACGCATTTAATTTGTCTCATTTGTTTAGTGATTACACACATCAAAATTCAAGCTCTCTGACAAGCTTTACTTTTAATAATCCAGTGTTTGATACCCGTTTAAATACCATTCAAGGATGGAATTCAACTACTGGGGTTGGGTGGCAAAAAAGCTTTACCAAAAATGCAACTCATTACCTCGAAATAAATGCTGACGTTAATTATGGTTTTTCAGAAAAGAAATGGCGACCATCTTTTTCAGCAGAATTTAAAGACAGGCGATTTCATGATGAAACGATACGATTCGAAATAGGAAATGAAGTGACGCAATTTAATAGACTGGAGCCGATATCTGAAACGCTTAATGCTATTTATACGCTAATTTTCAGAGAGAATTTTTTAAAGGCATATGACAACACATATTTCTCCTTGAGTTATTCCAGAAATGTACATCCATCTGTTTTCTTCAGAAGCTCCATTGGATATGAATCTCGAGATCCATTATTAAATAATTATAAAGCAGATAACGATTCATTTACTTCCAATGATCCATTATTTCCTGATAACGATTTGCCATCTTTCCAATCACATGATGCCTTATTGGTCAGATTGTTTTTGCGATTCCGATTTGGACGCGAGGTGTGGCGATATCCTGATCAAGTATTTTTATCGTCATCAACATGGCCGACAATCGATTTGTATTATAAAGGTGGATTTCAAGATGTAAGATATCATTTGTTCTCTGCCACCATTCAAGATCGAATTCCACTTGGTATTATTGGTCAAACTAGAGTCTATGGTCAAGCAGCAACATTTCTAGGTGACAAGCCAGAATTTGTCATGGACTTTATTCATGTCAATGGCAATCAAACATTTTTAGCAAATAGCTTTACCATTAATCAATATTACTTACTGCCATATTATACCCATAGTGCAGATAAACACTCCATCCAATTTCATCTGCAACATCAATGGCAAGGTTTTCTGATGAGCAAACTCCCGGTATTAAAAAGGACCCAATTTCAATTTGTTTCAGGGTATAAATTTTTAGCCACTAATGATCGAGAGAATTACCATGAAATACATGCAGGTATCGAAAATATTGGCATTGGGATAGCTCGGATATTTAGAATAGATGGAGTTTGGTCAATTAATCAAGATATTGAATCTGAAAATCGGTCTTCTTTCGGTGTAGTATTGAGTTTGGGTATTGATTTTTAAAATAATAAAAGCCTAATTAGTAACTCGACTCAAACACCTTCACCAACTCATCCATCATCCCCGCCGCTTCAGGATGAGCACTAGTCGTCAATAAAGACAACGTATCGAATTCTCCACCATATACAGACATAGTCGCTGATTTGTCTACGCCATTACTTAGCAGAAGTTGAATAATTGAAGCTAAATTTCTAGGGACTTGCTGCCTCCAAAATTCGACACCATTATTTCCACAATAGTGTAGTAAAGTGGCCCTGTGACCGTATTTACTCCTTGATGACAACAAAGAGTTGTCTTTTAAAATGGCTTTTTCCACTGATGAATAATCACCTGAAAGAAGATGATTAATTGTTCTTTCGAAATCAATATGATAACTGAGGTTTATTTCTTTTAATTCATCCCATCCCTTAAATCCATACTGGTAGGCAATTGTATGTTTAGAATCTTCTTCTGAGAATTCTTGTAATTTTAATTGCGCTACAGATTGGCCAATAAATTTTGGATTGTAATTATTCATTTCAATAAAAACACAATCCTCTTTCGCTTGTACTCCTTGAAAATGTTGTAATGCAATCGCCTCTAAATGATCCCTAATAAATGGATAGTCGTCATAAGCCCACAGCAGATCACCATAGAATTCTTTTATTTTTTTGACAACAGTCGGAACATAAATCAATGCGGACATTGCGAATTAATCCAATGTTTTTAATTCATTCAAAATAGCCTTTAAAGTCGCACCAGCATCTCCAAATAACATATTGGTATTGTCTTTAAAGAATAATGGATTTTGAATGCCAGCATAGCCTGGTTTCATCGAACGCTTAAAGACAATTACTTTTTTAGCTCTCCATACCTCAAGAACAGGCATACCGTAAATGGAACTGGAGGTATCGTCTAATGCAGATGGATTGACAACATCATTAGCGCCAACGACTAGTACAATATCTGTATCGCCAAGATTACTGTTGCAATCATCTAAGTCAAGTAATTTATCATAGTCAATGTCAACTTCTGCCAATAACACATTCATATGCCCGGGCATTCGACCAGCAACAGGGTGAATACCGTATAAAACCTCTACGCCTTTTTTAGTCAATACTTCATCCAATTCTTTAGCTTGCTTTTGTGCTTGAGCAACTGCCATTCCATAGCCCGGCACCATAATTACTTTTTCTGCATAATTTAATAGTATGGCGACATCTATCGCTTGCGTTGGCTGGACAGTCCCTTGGTCTACGCCTTCTGCTCCTGCCGCTGCAGCACCAGTGGCCGTAAATCCTCCGACGAGTACATTCATCAGTGATCGATTCATGGCTCGGCACATCAAGACTGTTAAAATAGTCCCTGACGCACCAACTAAGATTCCACCAAGAATCATAATCTGATTGTTGTAGAGATACCCAGCTGTTGCTGCTGAAATCCCAGTGACACTATTGAGCAAAGAGATAACAACTGGCATATCAGCGCCACCTATAGGGGCAACAAAGGAGAAGCCATAAATTAAGCTGACGACTGTCGCTATAATTAAACTAGTCATTGATGGGTTAAACATCGCATAGCCAACAGCAGCAATCGTTGCTAGCAATAATATGATGTTAACAAATTGATGTTTGGGCAAAGTTACGTGCTTATCCTTTACTTTTCCATCTAACTTGAGATAGGCAAGAATACTCCCAGAAAATGAAATAGCACCTACCAGTAGTGTGAATAGAATAGTCAGTGTTGTCAGGCCAGCCGAAAACTGTCCGCCCTTTTGTAAGTTTAAGTATTCAACAAAGGCAAGCAACATGGCTGATCCACCACCAAGGCCATTAAAGATAGAGACCAATTGTGGCATCGATGTCATCTGTACTTTGGTAGAACTAATCCAACCAATAATGGCACCGATGATGAGTGCACCAATAATCCAAATAAAATTATCTGGGCTATCACCTAAAGGATAGAGTAGGGAAGCGACAATTGCTATTCCCATACCCAACGCTGCTCGCAAGTTTCCTCCACGAGCTGTTTTTGGATCACTTAAGCCTCGCAGTCCTAAAATGAAAAGCACTGCGCCTACTAAATATGCTAATTGAAAGTATACGGTCATTGCTTTGGTTTTTTCTTGAACATTGCAAGCATTCGATTAGTGACAGCAAAACCACCAACAATATTGATCATCGCCATAATCATTGCTATTGATCCAATAACTAAAGAGAAAGTATCTGAAGGGTCTGCCATTCTCAAAAAGAAAATAGAACCGACTAAGACGATACCACTGATCGCATTCGCGCCCGACATCAATGGTGTATGCAATACAGAAGGTACTTTCGAGATCAACTCAAAGCCAAGAAATATGGCAAAAATGAGTAGGTAGATGGAGAGCATATTCCCATCCAAAAATTGTGTAATTGAATCCATTATGCAGATGTTTCGTGTGTATAAATTCTGGACTTGGCAATGATTTCATTTTCCAAATCAATCTGAACAGAATCTTCTTTAAAAAATTGTTGTGTGTAATTGTAGATGTTATTTGACAATAGGGCAGAGGCATCGATAATCGCTTTATTCTCCAGATGAGAATCACCAATAATTTGGATACCGTTATAATCTATTGTCGTTTCGCCTTCTGTTAATGCGCAATTGCCGCCTGTTGATGCAGCAAGATCAATGATAACCGATCCGTGCTTCATCTTATCGACCATTTCTTTTGTCACAAGAGTTGGTGCAGGTCTTCCTCTAAGCTGCGCTGTAGTGATGACCACATCAGCATTGGCCACTCTCTCTGCTATTTTCTCTGCCTGTTTGCGTTTGTACTCTTCTGTTTGTTCGACCGCATAACCACCAGCTGCTTTATCATCGGTGGATCCTTCTACTTCGATAAATTTGGCGCCTAGCCCTTCCACTTCCTCTTTTACAGCTTTGCGTACATCGAAAGCTTCTACCTTTGCGCCAAGTCGTTTTGCAGTGGCAATGGCTTGCAGCCCAGCAACTCCAGCACCAAGTATCAATACTGTTGCCGGTTTTACCGTACCTGCAGCCGTCATCAACATTGGGAAATATCTAGGTAGCTTTTGCGCTGCTGTCAATACTGCTTTATACCCAGCAATGGAAGCCATGGAAGACAACACATCCATTGATTGAGCAAGTGTCGTACGAGGTATCATATCCATGCTAAACACATGAATCCTATGTCCATTAAGTGTATCTATCTTGTTATCAGCATTAAAAGGTGCGTAGAATGAAACCAGCACAGCGTCAGACTTCATTTTTGCCAATTCAGATGAATCCAATGGTTCTGTCGAATAGACAATATCCGAAGAGCCTAAAATCTCATCTCGAGTTTTATCTGAAACCTTATCCAATGATTCTAACTCTAATTGGAGACGTTCGCCAAGGCCAGTTTCAATCAGCATGTTGACACCAAGCTTTGCAAATTTCTTTGCGGAAGTGGCACTGATTGGACATCTCGGATCTGATGATTTTAAAAATCCAATTTCCATACGCAGTCATGTTTAATGGTAGTGCTTATACTCTAAAATATCAATTAATATGTAAATGAGGTAAGATGTAGATATGAATGTGAATGAGTAAATGTAAACTATATCTGTGGAAAGAAAGCCTATTTGCCTAATATTTGTGTTTTCCTCTATTCCATCCGGCTTTTCCCAGCAGTGATTCACCATCAGCTGCAGCAGGTTCTTCCAATTGAGTACCCATGCTATCGTTCCACCTGTTCAGATAGCCGAATAATGCGATAACGCCTAATATTTCTACAATTTCACCAGAGTCCCAGTTGGCGCGCATACGCTCGGATATATCATCATCAACACCATTTGGTACAGCCGAGGCAGCTATGGCAAGGTCGAATGCCGCTCGCTCTCCATCAGAAAATAAATCACTGGTTTTATAGTCCCAGATGTTGGCCATACGATCCTGAGAGGAGCCATACCTGTCGGCAGCTCTGATGGCATGAGCTTCACAGTATCTGCAACCAGCGGTCATGCTTGATAGATAAGCAATTTCTCTTTTAAACGAACTCGTCACTCTGCCTTTATTTTCCATAACAGCCTGATTCATCTCCAGAAACGCATTGGCAATTCTAGGCCGATGCATCATAGTGAAAATACTATTGGGCGTAAAGCCAAGTGTCTCATCATAGAATTCTGCAGCTTCAGCAGCTTCTTTCGTTGCGTTTCTATCTAGAGGGTGTACCAGTGGTTGTTTCATTACATTTTATTTGCTTGGCGCAATATAGTAAACAATCAGAAAACGGCAAGAGGTACGGAGACGGTATGAAGACTTTGCCTCAGATTAGACCATAGACGATAGACCATAGACCATCAGACCATCGACCATCGACCATAGACCATAGACCATCGACCATCAGACCATCGACCATCGACCATCAGACCATCGACCATCAGACCATCAGACAATCGACCATCAGACCATCGATTATAGACCATCAGACCATAGACCATCAGACCATCAGACCATCGACCATTCACAAATGCAAAGGCCGATTATCAGTAGCGGCTAGTGCAGCTTCTTTAATGGCTTCAGTATACGTAGGGTGCGGATGACAAATACGAGAAATATCTTCGGCAGTAGCTCTAAATTCCATTAAAGCGACAGCTTCCATAATCATATCTGCAGCTCTCGCGCCGACAATATGAACACCAAGTACCTCATCTGTATCCTGATGAGCAACAACTTTGACCAGTCCGTCTACATCCATACTTGCTCTTGCACGGCCCAATGCTTTAAATGGAAATTTACCCACTTTTACAGGAATACCTTGTTCTTTCGCTTCTTCTTGTGTGATTCCAACTGCAGCTACTTCAGGCCATGTATATACGACTCCTGGAATCAAATTGTAATCGATGTGCGGTTTTTGACCAGCGATTAATTCTGCGACAAAGACACCTTCATCTTCTGCCTTATGTGCAAGCATCGCACCTTTAATGACATCACCAATAGCATAAATGTTTGCAGCAGATGTTTGTAAATGTTCGTCAACTTCTATGCGTCCGCGTTCGTCCGTTTTGATGCCTACATTTTCCAGTCCGAGATTGTCTGTGTATGGTCTACGTCCGATAGAAATCAAACAGTAATCAGCTTTCAATTCTATTTCGTCTTCTGTCCCTTTCTTTTTTGCTTTCACTGATACAGAAGTTTTAGCTCCTTTGACTTCAGTAACCATATGACCTGTGTGGAATGTCACTCCCATTTTCTTCATTGTCTTTTTCAATTCACGAGCACAGTCTTTGTCCATACCGATGAGAATGCGATCCATGTATTCTACAACTTCTACTTCGGTGCCCAGTCTGGCGAAGACAGAACCTAGTTCGAGTCCAATGACACCGCCACCGATGACTATCATTCGTTTTGGCAATTTATCTATGTTGAGTGCTTCTGTAGACGTGATCACCCGATTCTTATCATAGTTAAATGCATCTGGTGTTGTTGGCTTAGAACCAGTTGCTATGATGATTTTTTTAGTATCAATGACTGAAGAATTACCGTCATCTCCTTTAACTTCTATTTGGGTTGCAGATTTAATGGTGCCATGTCCGTGGTGGACTTCGATTTTATTCTTCTTCATCAAGTAGGCAATACCACTTACGTTTTGTTCGATCACATCAGACTTTCTGTTTATCATCTGCTTGAGATTCAGTTTGAGCGAACCCACATCAATCCCGTGTTCTTTAAACGTATGTGTTGCATTAAAGTAATGCTCTGAAGAGTCAAGCAATGCTTTTGATGGGATACAGCCCACATTCAAACAAGTACCTCCTAGGGTATTGTATCGCTCTACAATTGCGGTCTTCATTCCTAACTGTGCACATCTGATTGCAGCAACATATCCACCTGGACCAGAACCTATAACAACAACATCGTAACTCATAATTTATGTATTGGAGTGCAAAAGTAAGTAGAATTGTGATTGTAAAAAGAAAAATAATGGGTTTTGATTCTATTAACAATTCTTGTGTTAGCCCTGAAAGGGCGTCGCAATACCCCAAAGGGGTATCATCAAAAGCGGGGGACATCGTCTCCCGCTGTTGCAACGTTTCAACGAGGAGTCCCAACGGGGCGACCTTGTTTATTTACAAATTTTAGGTCGTCCCGTTGGGACTCCTAAACACAACATCACAAGGATGAGGCGATGCCCCATCCTTGTGATGTAACCCCGTTGGGCCCGTTGGGGTATTTGTTTTTTATTGATCAAGTATAATCTTAGTGATAGGGCGCAAAGCATATAGCTAATGGCAAAGCCATTGGTTATATAAATATGTAATTGTACTACAGCCCTGAAGAGGCGTAAGAGTATGGCTTTTATGCGATATTCAGTAAACGTAATCTTCAATATATGATGAGATTTTCAACAGAATGGCCTGTTGATGTAATTGTGCCACAGCCTGTGGCACAAATACAATCTACTGATAATCAAGGTGATATAATTGTGCCACCGCTGGTGGCACAATTTCAAGTATTTGAGGAAATGACCTTTGTAAGAGTTCCTTGGAGTCATCATAGATTGCTACTAGATAAGATTGATAATCACAAGGAACGAATATATTATTGCGATCAAATTATACTTAATAATTGGTCTAAAAGTGTTTTGATCAATAAGATCGATCAAGGTTTATATCAAAGTCAAGGAAAACTTTCAAACAACTTTATCCAAGCCTTACCTCCTGATCAATCGACATTGGTTAAAGACACATTTAAGGACCCTTACTTCTTTGATTTTTTACAATTGGGGGATGAAGCTACAGAAAGAGAAATAGAAGATAGCTTAACGACTCAGATAGGAAACTTTCTATTGGAATTAGGCGCTGGATTTGCCTATCTGGGAAGACAGTACAAATTGGAAGTTGGTGGACAAGAGTACTTCTTAGATTTACTTTTCTTTCATACTATACACAATTGTTATGTGAATATTGAATTGAAAATTGATGCATTCAAACCAGAATATTTGGGTAAGTCTCAATTCTATTTAACAGCTATTGATGAACAATTAAAATTGGATCATCATCATTCATCTGTTGGAATTATTTTATGTAAAGAAGCCAATTAGCTCTGCAATCAGTACTCTTCTAGAATCTGCCAAGTATTGTCCTTTTCGTAAGGTGCTATTATGTGGCTTTGCAACGCAGATATTAATAAATAGCAGTAGTAAATGGGTCTTAATGTTTCAACTCTTTAACCCTCTACCACTCATCACTATGATCTATATCCTTTTTCTTCTGAGTATCGGGACGATCACTTTTCCTTTGTTGACCATCACCCTGTTTCTTAGGGTGTTGCTTTTTATTTGAAGGCTTTCTATTGTCTCGATTGATGTCTTTCTTTCTGTCAGAAGGCTTATTAGATTTATTGTTTGACTTGTTGTTTGACTTGTTACTAGGTTTGTTGTTAGACTTATTTTCTTGGTTACTGTTAGATTTATTGCTCGACTTTCCAGAAGGCTTTTTATCTGTTCTGTTCGATTTTCCTTTATAATTCCCTTTTCCTTGAGGTTTTCGATTTTTATTCCTTCGCTTCTTTTTCTTTTTGAGTGCAGGTAATTCTATTTGACCTGTGACATCTGCGAAGTTGATTTCTTCGTCTACTTCCTCAAACATTGGTTCGGCTAATAAGTCTTCAGGATATTCCTTCCGCTTATTCATTGCTTTAATCTCTGCAGCTCGTTCTTTTGGCATTGCTACCATTGGCCCTCTCATCTTAGGGTCAGTATAGGCGTAATACATGATGCCTTTGAATATATCCATTTTGATGAGATGTGCTTCACCTTTTTCTGTTTTTAAGTAGTCCGCCTTTTTAGGGAATGTAGACAAAGCCTCCATATAGGTGTCCAATTCATAATTCAGACAACACTTGAGACGACCACATTGCCCAGATAGCTTCGTTTGATTGATGGCTATGTTTTGATATCGAGCAGCGGCAGTACTCACTGATCTAAAGTCAGACAACCATGTGCTGCAACACAATTCTCTTCCACAGGAACCAATCCCTCCAATACGTGCAGACTCTTGTCGTGAACCTATCTGTCTCATTTCGATTTTGACACGAAACTCTTTTGCGTAATTTCTGACTAATTCTCTAAAATCGACACGACCTTCTGCTGTGTAGAAAAAAGTTACTTTTCGTTTGTCACCTTGAAATTCAATATCACCAATCTTCATGTTGAGATCTAGTGTATTGACGATAACTCTGGATTTTACAAGAATTTCTTTTTCTTGATTTCGCGCATCATTTAGCTTTTCAATATCTCTATCGTTAGCTCTACGGATCACTCTTCTAAATATTCTGTCCTTTGGTATTTTCTTCTTTTTGGTTTGGAGTCTTACCAATTCACCCGATAAACTGATTTTACCGATATCGTAGCCGCTCCCTGTATCGACGACAACAAAATCACCAGTATCGTAAGAGCCATTCTCGATTTTGAAAAAATCTTTTCTTGCCCCTTTTTTAAAACTGACTTCAACTATGTTATATGAGGTCGGATCGTGAATGTCGAGGTTAGATAACCAATCGAACGTATTCTTTTTGTTGCATCCTCCCGTTAAACAGTGTCCATTGTTTCCGCAACCGGATGGAGTACCGTCTTTATTATTGCTGCATGTAGCGCATCCCATAACTTCAAACTCTTTGTGAGATAAGCATCTTTCGGCTATCTCTATATTATAGAAACTTCTTTACGGCGGATGACTTTGCCTATTTGTAGACTATCCGCCATCATCAGTATTCTCACGTTGGCATTTCTCTGAATCGAATAAATTGAATCACTGATGATCTCTGCTATTTCTTCTGCTTTTTCGATGGAAAGGACAGAAGACAAACCTTTCAACTTTATTAGTTCATCATTTTGGAGAGAAACGTGGTCTTCTCCAATATACTTTAATCTAATAAACTCTCGTAAGATAAATAAAGTATACGAAAGTACCTGTTTTTGAACCTCTTTTGGGAATGAACCAAATTTTTCCGTCCAACTCAATAGATTTAAAGAATTTTGCTGATAACAGATTCGTAACCAATTAATTACAAGCTCCGATAAATCTTGGTTATTTCCTGTAATAAGTGCTTGTGCATCGATGTAGTTGCCTTCGGTGAGCAAACTGATCTGTCGGGATTTATCAGCATCTATATCTGCCTCTTTTTGAAGCGCATTAATCATGTCTGCTTCAGAAATCGGAGGTAGTTTGAAAATTTGAAACCGAGATATAATTGTCTTTAACAATACTTCCTCTTGGCTGGTTACAAAAATCAAAATGGTGTCTTCAGGCGGTTCTTCAATCAGTTTTAGAAGCCTGTTTGATTCTTTGCCAAGCATTTCCGGCAACCATAAAACCAATATCTTTTTGCCACCACCAAACGATTTGAGAGATAACTTTTTTATGATCTCATTACATTCCGTAACATTTATATCTCCTTGTTTTTCAGAAGCTTGTATATGACTTAACCAGTCTGAATAAGTAAAATAGGGTTGGTCAATGACAAGTTTTCTCCATTGTTGGATGAAGTCATCTGAGAAGGTAACATCCCTCTTCTTTGAGGCGTGCTTGACTACCGGAAAACTAAAATGAAGATCTGGATGTATCAGCTGCGCCGTTTTTTGACAATTGGGACATTCTTCACAACGAACACCATTCTTTCTATTCAAACAAAGCAAATATTGAGCGAATGCCACAGCAAGCGGGAGTCCACCTCTGCCACTGTCTCCAGAAAACATCAGTGCATGAGGCACCTTATCACTTGCATCTAAACTGACCAATTGATCGATGATCTTTTTTTGCCCAATTACAAAATCAAACATAGTGCAAGATAGTAATGTATGATGAACTCATTCAGAGGAAGGAAAGACGATTTTAAGGAATATATACAGGACTTCATATTATATTAATATGTTTATGTAATATGCTGATTTATAATATTATATGTATTATTAAAAATGTTTACATATAAAAGTCTGATTATGAGTAGTTAAGGCAAGGTTTTTGATACTTAATGGAGAATGAGCCTGAGAATGTGAAGATTTTAACCAAATCCAGACTCATGAATCGAATCACCCCTCAATCATTACCCATTCAGGCTAGCTATTTGGCTTACTTGTGTTCATTAGGTTACGTTGTTTTAATCGCAATGATGCTGTCAATCCCAGTACAAGCATCTCCTTATTTGCAAAATCAGATAAATCCTGCAATTGAAATGACTATTTCCATAAATGGAGAAGAAAATCCTGTTGCATTTGACTTAGGTGATCAACTAAGATTCAGAGTATCCATTATCAACACAGGAAGTACATTTCTTCAGTTAATGAATATTACAGATTCGGCATTACCTGGACCTGCACTACGTATCGAAGAAATTGAAGGAGATAGTAATCAAAATGGACTGCTTGAGCCACAAGAAAATTGGAATGTATTTTATTCAACCACTATTGAGTCTTCAGCAGCACATCTCATAACCGTCTTTGCAATTCCGGTAAATGAAGACAAGGAACCAATACTAAATCTTCAAACAATAGAAAAAAGCGAAAGTATCAATGTATATACAAGCACTGATTTTTTGTCATTATCGCCTGATATTCAGTTGGTTAAACGAATAGTAGGAGCAGAAAATCAATCCTTGCACGAAGTAGTAAGAGGACAATCTGTTGAATTTGAATATTTTATTGAAAATACAGGAAACACAGATTTGGCTTCGATCACGCTTATTGATAATCCTCATGGCAACATCTTAATACAAGGTGAACTTGAAAATGGAGAGTTGCTTGATGGGGACAATGACAAAGATGGTATACTTGATCAATCGGAAACATGGCATCTGACATTGATTGTTGAAGATTATCAGGAAGACATCACAAGTATTGGTGTGGTAAATGCAAACCCAGTATCAGAAGATGGCAGTGATATCAATGGTTTAGAAAACCCAACAGATAGTGACATCACTCGTATCGTTGTTGTAGAATCATCAACTGTAGGAGGCTACGTACTTGAAGATCAAGATGACGATAGTTCTGGAGATGAAGGTATTTCTGGTATTTCTGTATTCATCGTTGATGCAGCCAATAATGAACAACAAACTGTTACCAGTAATGATGGCAAATTTTCATTTACAAATGTTGCAGAAGGTCCTTATGCTTTAACAATCGGAGAATTCGATAACTATATTCCAATTGCCGATTCTGATGGGACAAATCCTATTTTAATTCAAAGCACAATTGCATTAGGCGAAGTAGATGACTCACATTTTTTTGTACTCAGTCGCATGAGTCAAACAGTATCTGGCTTTGTTATGGCAGACGTGGATGGTGACGACAAAGGTGATTTTGGAATGGAAAATGTCAACATTTCCATAGACATAGGTGGTAATATACTGAATACTACAACTGACAATACAGGATTATATCAATTTGAAATACCAATAGGTGAATTTGAAATAAAAGAAGAAGATCCAGTGGGTTATGCGTCAATTTCGGATGCACAAGGAGAGAACAACAATACGATACGAGGTGACATAGAGGCAAATCAACACATGACTGATCTAAATTTTATAGATGCTAGATACGCTCAAATAGCCGGTAGTGTAATGGCTGATATGGATGAAAATGGCACGGAAGACCAAGCTCTACCTGGCGCAACAATTTTTTTGATAGATAGATATGACAACCGTCAAACTGTTACGACAAATGAAGATGGAGGTTTTTGGTTTGAAGTTACACCTGGTCCGTTCACAATTATTGAAAAAGATCCCGTGGGATTCCGTTCTTTGAGTGATGTCGATGGCGCTAACGATAATGTGATTACGGGACGAGCACTTCCAGATCAGCTTTGTGATAATAAGAATTTTATTGACGCCTTTTTATTCGCTGATTGTGTGTTTGATCCACCAATAATTTCTATCGTTGATAACAGTTGCGAACCAGTAGCGCCAGGTTCTATTAGCTTGGATGGAGATTGTGCGCCTGTTGCAACAACAGAATTTTCACTCGATAATGGAGTATCTTGGTCGACTGCGATACCAACTTACGATCCAGTAAATAGTGTTTCCTTTTTAGCAAGATGTGTAGAAAATGATCCTGCTTGTATAAATGAAGGATTCGATTTTGAATCATTAAATGGAAGTACTGATCCGGTAACAGATATTACAAATGCTGGCCTTACGGCAAATGGCATCACTTTGACAGCGCTTACTGTTGTCAATAATGGTACAGCACAACAAGATGATTTTTTCATTAATGATGACCATGTAGCAGGTACATTCGGTCCTCAATTTGGAGTCACCATGGGAAATGGTGTTGCCAATAATCAAACGGCAACGTATACATTTTCTGCACCGATTTCTGATTTCTGTGTGCAAATAAATGACCTAGATCAAAATGATGCTGTCATTGTCAATGGCACTCTTGGTGGAGCGACACCAATTCAATTAACAGCTAACGATTTTATGTTTCCGTTTGGTGTCGGCACCTGCCCTGTGTTTCAAGGCAACAATACATTCGAATCTCAATGTTTTGATAATGTTGGGAATGTCAGTAATAGCCTGCAAGGTGCTGTTGTTGTTTGCTTTCCAACACCTGTAGATCAGGTAGAATTTCTGTTCTACGATTGGAATAATACAGGAGGAGGTTCATATACAGTATCTACTTTCGAAGTGTGTGTGCCTCAAGAACCGTGCATAAGCGATACTTTGTTATTCGCAACAAATCCAATGATCTGTTGCGTACAACCTGAAGCTCCTGAAATCGGTGTCATTGACAATACTTGCGAACCTGATGTGGCTGGCAGTTTTGTTGTCATCACTGACTGTCCAATTGGGAGTGAACTAGAATTTTCGATCGATGGAGGATTGACATTCTCTTCAATAATGCCAAGCTATCCTTCATTAGGCAATACAATTATTGCTAGATGTGTTGACACTTCATTAGTCGATTGCGTAAGTGATAATTCGAATGCAGTCACTGCAAATCCAATTCAATGCTGTATAAATCCTGATGCCCCTGTAATTGGTGTCATCGACAATACTTGCGAACCTGATGTTGCTGGAAGTTTTGTCGTCATCACAGATTGTCCAGTTGGGACAGAGTTAGAATATTCAATTGATGGTGGTGCTACTTTTTCGTCTGCAGTACCAGTGTATCCATCCCTTGGTATTACTGTTATAGCGAGATGCGTAGATCCAAATTTTAATGACTGCGCAAGTATGAATTCAAATAGCATTGCAGCTAACCCAGTACAATGTTGCATTCAACCATCATCACCAGAATTGTCAGTTGTCGATAGTGAATGCAACCCTGTCACTGAAGGTGTATTTTTAGTAAGTACAGATTGCCCTCCAGGCACAGACATTGAATATTCTACGGATGGAGGCTTGAATTGGGTGACGTCTTTACCAGTTTATCCAGCAAATGGACAAGCAGTTATTGCGCGATGTTTAGCCAGTTCGGTTGAGAATTGTTTTAGTGAAGTTTCAGAACCGGTAATCGCAAACCCTGAGGAGTGTAATCCATGCCTTGATATAATAAAAACATCTTCTCTTGACTTAGGATCAGATGGAGTTGCCAATCCTGGTGACATTATCAACTATTCTTATACAGTGACGAATTGTGGAAATATAGACTTGATAGATGTCAGTGTCAGTGAATTTCAAATGGCCTTTACTGGTTCTGGTACCATGCCAGTGCCAACAACATTGATGCCTTTAAATTTAAGTCCAGGGACGAGCGGAACAGCAACGGCGCCATACATGCTAACACAAGAGGACATAAATACTGGACGGGTAATAAATCAAGCTGTAGCAATAGGAACAGATCCATTTGGAGAACCTGTGGAAGATGATTCTGATTCTGGAAATCCGGCTGATCAAGATATGGATCCTGATACACCAACCATTACAGCTATACCAAGCAATCCTTGCATAGAAGTAATTAAGACGGCATCAGTTGATTTGGGAGCAGACGGAGAGGCCAATCCAGGAGATGAGATTACTTATTCGTACATCATTACAAACTGTGGCAATACCACTTTAAGTGATATACAGCTTACAGAGTCAACGGATATGTTTACTGGAACAGGAGACTTGCCAATTCCAATCACACCATCACCATCAATTATTGCACCAGGTGAACAATCATCATCATTAGCAACATATGCGATAACACAAGAAGATATTGACGCTGGTGGAGTGACAAATCAAGCATTTGTAAGTGGCAATGATCCTAGAGGTACAGAAGTATCTGATGCTTCGGATTCAGATGACCCATTAGCCACTGGTCCAGACGATCCTACTATTACACCATTAGAACAAAATCCATGCATAGAATTAATAAAGTCTTCTGCACTAACAACTGCTGTTGACGGCGTACCATTACCTGGAGATCAAGTGCTATATAATTACATGATAAGCAATTGTGGAAATGTAACCCTAACAGATATTGCCATTCAAGAATTGGAAGATTCATTTACAGGAACAAATGGTTTGCCGCAAGTCTCTTTAGTGATGCCCACAAGTATAGCACCTGGCCAAACGGCAACAGCAGATGCTAACTACCTGATAAGTCAAGAAGACATTAATGCTGGAACAATAAGCAATCAAGCAGTAGCATTAGGAACAGACCCAACAGGAAGTGATGTTGAAGATCTTTCAGATTCAGATGATCCCGTGATGAGTGGCTCTGATGATCCTACGATTACACCTATACCGCAGATCACTTGCATTGAACTAATTAAAAGCTCTTCATTTGACCAAGGGATAAATGCAGGCGCAGATGTGAATGATGTCATCAATTACACGTATTTGGTGATTAATTGTGGGAATGTGCTGTTGACAGATGTTGTTGTCACTGAAGATGCGAATACATTTACAGGAACAAACCCACTGCCGATAATTGAAAATATACCTAATCTCGAATTGAATCCTGGTGAGTCAGTAAGCTTGGATGCAACGTATCAAATTTCACAAGAAGATATAGATGGTGGTAGTATCGACAACCAAGCATTAGCGACCGCTACAGATCCAAATGGGAATGACATTTCAGATATCTCGGACAGCGGAAACCCTCTTGATGACACTGAGTCACCAGAAGATCCAACAACAACAAATCTTCCAGCCACAGCATGTGTCCAATTGATCAAATCTTCAAATTTTGACCAAGGAGAAAATGGGCAATCTGATGTAGGAGATCTCATTACATACTCCTATGTCATTAGAAATTGTGGACAGTTGACTTTGTCTAATATAACCTTGCAAGAATCTGTCGCCTCATTTACAGGCACAGGAATATTACCAAATCCGTCTGCTGTCAGCCCGGCTGTTCTTGCACCTGGTGAAGAAGGATTTGCAGCAGCTTTATATGCACTTACCCAAGCGGATATTGATAGCGAGTTAGTCATCAACCAAGCGATCGTCATAGCAGAATCCTCATCTGGAGATCCAGTTAGGGATGATTCTGATAGTGGTAATCCTTTTGATGAAGCAGGTACGCCACAAGACCCGACGACAACACCGATTGGTAATTGTAATGTCTTGGCGTGCAATCAAAATATTCAAATAAGTTTGAATGAGAGCTGTTCACTCCGAGTGAATCCTAGTCAGTTACTAGAGAGCCCACCAGAGAACGCAGCCTTCTCTATAGAGTTTAGTGATAGTGATGGGAATTTTATTAGAAATGATAGTTTGTTTTCTTCAGATGTAGGGGAGACCATAAATTTTCAAGTGTTATGCGGTGGCAACAGTTGTTGGGGAACCTTGACCGTAGAAGTTAATGTCATACCAGAAATTACAGCTCCTTGTGCATGTCAAGAAGATGGATCGATACCAGCTGATTGCGTGTTTTGGTGTGGTGCAGATATCAGTAGTTCGCTGATGACTCAACAAGAAGTATTGGAAGTTTTCAATACTTGCGGTCCCCAAATGATAGGTGGTATTGTTACTACTGAAACAACCACGGGAGACTTGTGCGATGAATTTGGCGAAATCAAAGAAATCGTCTACACGGCAAAAATTTTGAGACACGGCTTACTTGAAGAGATAGAAATTCTTTGTCAACGATATGCCATTCAAAAGTTGGACATCGATGTATCAGATGACGCATTTGCTCGATCATTTGGCTTTGCAAGAAACGTCAAACTTGACTGTAATTATTTAGAGGATATTGATGCTGAAGGGAGTTTTGATTTTGCTAGTCCCGCGTCAATATTTGCAGCAACGGGCAGTGGTAGTTTAGCCTATTCGTTCTTTGTCGATCAACACACTTTAGTCGATCTTATTCGAATTGACACAATCATTGAGCATGTGGTTGTTGATAGTGTTTTACGCGAAGACATCATAGAACAAGACATAGATGGAGATGGTCAGCCAGAATGGGTGCTTGCCAGAATATTTGACAAAATAACTGAGGAACGTATGGTATTGGACACTGTGGTTATTGGTCAGGCCAATCCTGAAGTCCCGTTGATTGATAGAGTATGCAACATCCAAGCATCTTTCACAGATTTGACATTTACTGTTTGTGGAGGTGGTGTCAAAATCACGCGAGAATGGACCATTATCGATTGGTGTGATTTAGAGGTCAGACGCACAGGTACTCAAAACATAGAAATCATAGACAACACACCTCCAATTGTCAGAGATTCAGATGGAAACTCAGTGACAGATTTAAGTGATGTATTCAAGATAATAGATCCATGGGAGTGTAGATCTAATATTCAATTACCTGTATTGACAGTAGAAGATGATTGTAGTTCAGAGATAGAAATCGAATGGATTGTCAATGAGTTTATCGTAGAAGGTGGATTTATTTTGGATGTCACTCCTGGTGATTCACCTTTGCTGATAGAAGGAATTGTCAAGGACGATTGTGACAATGAAACGAGAGTAAATTTCACCATAATAGTAAAAGATGACATACCGCCATCTGTCGTATGTGAAGCCTCTGCGCAGGTATTCTTGACACTTGATCCTAATACTGGAGAAGCAGTTGGCAAAGTCTCTGCTATACATTTTGATGCTGGAAGTACTGATTTATCCTGCGGCAAAGTCTTTTATTCTGTTGTGCGTGAAGAAGATTGGTCGCAGCAAGCCACTAATTGTGAAGGGCAACAAGTTGGTTTTTTACCTGTGTCATGTGGAGCAGAAGTAGATGCCTTATCATTTGACTCAAAAGATTGCCCTGATGAAACAGTCTTGATCACTCGGCCTTCTGAATTTGCAAAATTCTGTTGTGAAGATATTGGAAAAGACCTTGCAGTAATCTTAATTGTTACAGATGAATCTGGTAATAGAAACACATGCCGAATTCCTGTAACAGTCATAAATAATGCGGCACCTATCATTGTTTGTCAGGATCAGACTGTTGACTGTTCTGCGGGGGATGAAATAGAATTGCCGAGAATGATTGTGGAAAGCTGTATTGAAGAACAATATAATATAGAGTTGTTGAGCGAAGCGGCTACTGACGGCGTGTGCACTGGAGGTAGTATAATCAGAGAATGGTTTGTGGATGTAGACAACAATAATGAATTAAGTGATGGAGATGCTTATTGCAGACAGCGTTTGCTCATTCAAAATGGTGAAGGTTTTGATCCAGCGACAATTCAATGGCCGCCACATTACGACAGCAGTGTCCATGATGGGGTACATCTGTCCTGTGATGACGAAGGAGTCACCATAGAAGAACCAAGCGCTGTCACGATGGAAGATGCGATGAGCTGTTTCCCTGATGATTCTCAAGCTATGCCTATCTGGTGTGAATCCAGCTGCAACCTTATTGGATACACGATGGAGTTGGATACCATTCGTGTGGATTTCGCCTGTAACCAAATAATCAGAAGTTGGACCGTTATTGATTGGTGTACCTATGATCCAAATGGCCAAGAATCATCCGATGGGGATACATTTGAAGCTGTTCATGCCATTGACACAGAAGACTGTATTGATTGTGTTACTGATCTTGGTGACTATCACGAAACACATTGGAGGTATGCCGATGTTGTTTTAGATGGCTTTTATTCATTTGACCAGATCATAATTATCCAAGATGATACTGCTCCTGAAATTGATGTTGACGAGAGCTTCACTGCTCTCATTGATGCAGAAACTGATGATAAAGACGAATTTATTTCTTGCGGGAGTGTAGTTAGTGTGACAGCCTCAGGTGTAGATTTTTGTGATAATGCGATGACTTCAGCAAATAATCTAAATTGGACAGTAACAATTTCTAGCGATGATAGTATGGTTGAAGTTGTAGAATTAAAAGGTGGTACTGCGACTATAGCATTTGAGGCATTTCATGGTATCGATTACACCATTAATTGGGACCTTGGCGATGGTTGTGGAAATTCAAGTCAAGCAACAACTACAGTGTCTGTCCTTGATGATGTAGCACCGACACCATTTTGTTTGTTTGGTGCGACGACAAACATAAGTGTAGAAAATGGTAATGTTGAAATTTGGGCTGTAGACCTAAACTTTGGAAGTTTTGACAATTGTACTCCAAGAGAGGATTTGAGATATACTGTAGTGCCTTTTGGTGAAATACCAATCCAACCCAATGAGGAGGGTTTTGAAGAGCAACAGGTCATTAATTTTTCTTGCGAAGAATTTAGTTCATTCAACGAACTCCATGTATGGGTTTGGGATACAAGTAATAATGGTTCTTTTTGCCAAACAAGTTTGACGATAGACGACAGAAATATTTGTGCTGTCGAAGACGATGATCCTATGCCTCTGGACACAATAGTAATGGATTCTATGCCTGTTGATACCATGATTGTCGATACAATGGCAATGGCATCTGGCTTTATTCTATCAGGTGATATTTATACCTATTACAATGAGCCTGTCGATCAGGTATTGGTAACACTAGAAAGTCAGTTGCCTGAATATCCTGTGCAGCAGACAACGTTAGAAGATGGGCAGTATGCATTTGACAACAATCCTGGTGGTGCTGATTATGTTGTGTCCGCTCAACGGACTGATGATGTGACAAATGGTATATCCACACTTGATCTGGTGTTGATTAGCAGGCATATTGTGGGATTAGAAACTTTTGAGAATCCCTATCAACTGATTGCATCAGATGTGAATAACGATGCAAGAGTAAGCGCCGTCGATTTATCTGAATTAAAACGCGTTATTTTAGGCATCAGTGAAGAATTTAGAAATCAAGACAGTTGGGTGTTTGTAGAAGAAGATTTTCAGTTTTTTGATGCCTTGAGTCCTTGGCCGTTTACAGATAACATCACTATCCGAGATTTAGATGCACATATGCAAGACGAAGATTTTATAGGTGTCAAACTTGGTGATGTTAATGAATCTGCTTCAGCCAACGGTTTGGTTAAAGCAGAGACTAGACACAACAACACAATGTTATTGAACATTGGTAATCGCTATGTAGAAAGAGGGGAGGTGGTACGTATTCCTATTTACCCAAGTAAAGACATTAGTATCGTGGGTATGCAACTGGAATTAGAGTATGATGGTATGAAGATGACAGACATTAATTCTGGAAAATTACGTGTTGATGATGAAGATATGTATGTGACAGATGGATCAGCAAGATTAGTATGGTACAAGGAACAACCAGTTGACTTAATCAATTCTGAAGAAATGATTGTCTTGCAAGTAATAGCTGAGCGCAGTGGATATCTATCCGATTTGATCAACATTTCAAGATCAGATTTTTCTTCAGAATTATACGAAGGAGACTTATTTGAGAGAAGTCAGTTACAGCTCAATTTTATTGAAGATCAGAATCAATACACAGACATGTATAACGCACCAAATCCGTTTGTCGAAAATACAATAGTCTATTTTAATTCGAATAAAACTGGCACTGTATTCGCAAGAGTTAATGATAGTAGCGGTAGGCTAATATGGTCCTCAGACATCAGTGTCTCAGCTGGCCAAAATCAATTGACATTGACAGGTGATAATTTTGATAAAGAAGGAATTTTATTCTTCACTCTAATCGATGGGAATCAATCGGAGACAATAAAATTACTCCACCTTAAAAGATAACATTTTTGTAAATTTTGGAAAAAGGGATGCTGTGAAGACGGTGTTCCTTTTTTTTGGTCGTTCGCGGGCTCACTTGTTGGGTCGTTCGCGTGGCTCGCTTGTTGGGTCGTTCGCGTGGCTCGCTTGTTGGGTCGTTCGCGGGCTCACTTGTTGGGTCGTTCGCGTGGCTCACTTGTTGGATTGTTCGCGTGGCTCGCTTGTTGGGTCGTTCGCGGGCTCACTTGTTGGGTTGTTCGCGGGCTCACTTGTTGGGTCGTTCGCAAGCTCACTTGTTGGGTCGTTCGCGTGGCTCGCTTGTTGAGTCGTTCGCGTGGCTCGCTTGTTGGGTCGTTCGCGGGCTCACTTGTTGGGTCGTTCGCAAGCTCACTTGTTGGGATGTTGGCAAGCTCACTTGTTGGGATGTTCGCAAGCTCACCCCCGAATTACATGGTCCAGAGGTTCTTGATTCAACTCCAGATTCAATACGAGCCTTTAACTCTAAACTAGTCAAGTATTTCTCAAAATATAGTAAGCAACTCTAAAATCTCATGTTGGTCCTCTTCACCATCAAATTGGTAAGTCAGTTTAAGTGCATATACACCAGGATTTACATCAAGTAGGTTTGCTTGGAATTCTGTGCTTTCGCCATCAAACAATACATTTCCCCATCTATCATAAAGC
>CALLFA010000016.1 GCA_937997635.1 uncultured Saprospiraceae bacterium
GATAATAATGGTGATGTTATCATAGACAATGGGACTTTTGCAGTAGATGCAAGTACAAATTTGGTTAAACTAACACGTACCAGAGAGGCATCAAAAACTCCAGGGTCAGGTGCTCTTGAAATAGGAGGTTCTCTTAGATTAGATGGTAATGAAGTCATTACGAATGCCAACAAAGCTCTTTACCTCAACCAAGATAATAATGGTGACGTAGTCATAGATGCGAATACCCTAAGAGTAGATGCAAGTGCGAATAAAGTGTCTATAGGCTATCTTAATGCTATTAGTAAACTCGATGTAGCAGGAAATATACGCGCAAATCATTTCACAGACAGGTCTAACTTTACAGAAATAGGCCACGGCGGTACTAATGGATATATACAAACTGTTGGAACAGGAGATCTTGATTTTAGACATGATGATCAAACATTGATGAGTTTGAAAGACGATGGTAAAGTTATTATAGGTGACGTCCCTACTGAATCTGGATACAAGCTTTTGGTAGAAGATGGCATAATTACAGAAAAAGTAAGAGTTGCGGTAAAGACAACTAATGATTGGGCTGACTACGTATTTGAAGAAGACTATGAAATATTACCAATCGCCGATCTCAAAGAATATGTATCCAAAAACAAGCACCTCCCAAATGTACCGTCAGCTGAACAAGTCGTAGAAAACGGTATCAATATGGCTGAGATGGATTCTAAATTATTGGAAAAAATAGAGGAAGCCTATTTGTACATCATAGACTTGCAAGAACAAATCGAAGCGCTACAATCTAAAGTGAATAGCAATCATTAATTGAATTATTTAAAATTAATTATTATGAAAAATATAATTCAAAAAGTGCTGCTATTCATGCTAGCAATCATATTGAATGGAGAAGTTGGTTTGGCACAAAAGTTTGAATGCGGAAGCAATTTATCTAATGAAATGGCAAATACATTATTGAATAATAGAATTAAAAATTCAACTAAAATCAATAAATCAGCAAATAGTCAATTGACTGTTGCAGTACTTGCTCATATTATTGATGAAAGTATATCTATACATGAATTAGATGGACAAATCAGAAATCTGAATGCTGATTTTCAAGAAGCAAATATTCGATTTGACATTTGTGAAGTAAACAGTATAGATGATAGTAGTCTAGCAAATGTTCATATAGGCACCAGTGCCTTTAGTAGACTTGTAAACACAGATGCAGCTGAAAACTTAGTAAATATTTATTTTGTAGACAATATAACTGCTACAGTTGATGAAGGCACCATTGGAACTATTGGTGGAGCAAGTGATCCTTTTGATAATTATGTTGTGATGAGTAGTGTTGTAATAGGAAGCAATAGTTTAGAACACATTATCACTCATGAATTTGGTCATTATTTTGGCTTATTACATACCTTTGACCAATCTGGTGATGCTGTGGAACACCCAGAAAGATCAGGTCCTTGTGCGAATTGTGATACTCATGGAGACGGCTTTTGTCAGACAGAAGCCGATTTTATCGAAATTCAAAATGACGACTGCATATATGTTATTGAGAGCTTTAATTGCTCTGGAGACCCTACTACTTACTCACCACCTTGTGAAAATTTTATGTCTTATTATGGTAATACAATGCGCGAATTCACTTCTGATCAAATAGATGTAATGAGATCTCATCGTCTGAATCAAAGAGATAAAATAAAAAGTAATTGTAATGGTCCAACAATAGATGGTAGTAATCCACCAGTATTTGAATGCAGTGATTTTTGTTATATCAATACAACTGAGGATTACTTATCCATTGAATGTAGTGATGTTTCAATTACTTCTGCTAACAACATATTACACTATGACAATATCAGAGTGACTAATTTTAGTGAGAATACTATTCGCAATCTTGTTGTTGAATTCTGGTTTGTTGGACATCCTCATAGAATTGGCACAAGGAATATATCCATAATTGAACCTTATAATTTTAGGGATCTTCAAGTGATGCCTTTGGGTTCAAATGTATCAACGGGCGATTATCAAGTGGAGATTAGACTTGTGCATAATTCTTCTACTTTTCACAGCTGTACAACCATTGATCCCTTGCATGTTACTAAACCTCCTGGAAGTTCTTGTGATGAAGAAATTATCCGCTCAAATGATCTAGGCTCTAATAGAAATGTCACTTACGAAGCCGGCCGACTTGTAGAATTCCAACCTGGCTTCATAGCTGATAGTGAGCGGAATGTCAAAATGCTTGCTTACATTGACCCTTGCAATAATCTTCAAGAAGAAACTGAGACAAATGAGACTGCCGCTTTAAGCATTCTAGATATCGAAACTAAAATTGAGATTGGTGAAACAAAGTTTCCAGTCCATCAATCACTGGGATCTGATATAGAGCCATCTGAATCAGAAACACAATTGCTTGGATCCGAATTATTCAATTCATTTGAAATATCAAATTATCCAAATCCTTTTAGCTTGGAAACGACAATAGAATTAGTACTCAATAAATCTGATCAAGTAAGAATTACAATGAGTGATTTAAATGGCAAATTACTTAAAGACATCAAAGAAGCGGGAACATTGTCAGAAGGCAATTACCAATTCACAGTTGATGCTTCACAGTATCAGCCAGGCATTTATTATTACACTGTAATTGTGGGGGCTGAACAAAAGACCGGCAAAATGATCTTGATTAAATGATGCTA
>CALLFA010000017.1 GCA_937997635.1 uncultured Saprospiraceae bacterium
ACAATATCACCATCCTTAACGATAGGCTTTTTGACGATTGTTCCTACAGCCAAGATACAAGCATCTGGTGAATTGATAATTGCTGTGAATTCTTCAATACCAAACATGCCAAGATTAGAAATTGTAAAGGTGTTGCCCTGCATTTCCTGAGGTGTGATTTTTTTACTTCTTGCTTTACCAGCCAATTCTTTCACCTCCGCATTGATCATTGTCATCGGTTTAGCATCAGCATGTCTGATCACTGGTACCACCAATCCATCGTCAACTGCTACTGCCACACCAATGTTTATGTCTTGATGAACTTCAATGGTATCACCGTTCCACGATGCATTGATCATTGGATGTTTGCGCAATGCACCAGCCACAGCTTTGATCACTATATCATTAAATGAAATCTTGACATCTGGATCTGCATTGATGTCTTTTCTGGCCGCGATTGCATTACCCATGTCAGCCTCAACTGTCAAATAGAAGTGCGGAGCTGAATATTTACTTTCTGATAGTCTTCTTGCAATTGTCTTTCTCATCTGAGAGACACGTTGCGAACCATAGTTCACATCAGCTGGAATGTATGCTGGAGTGGCAACTGCCTTTGTCGCAGCAGCAGGAGTATAATTTTCTATATCTCTTTTTACAATTCTTCCACCTTCACCAGTTCCTATTACAGCATTCAAATCTATGTTTTTGGAAGCAGCCATTGACTTAGCTAATGGCGACGCTTTTACATGATCATCACTAGAACTTGGAGCAGGAGCAGCTGGAGCACTATGTGCAGCCATGGCAGTTTTTTGTGCTGGTGGGGCCGCGCTTTCAGTTACTTCCGTAGATTCACTGCCTGTAGCAGGAGCGGCTTGTGCAGAACTTGCTTGCGCCTCTTTTAATTGGGCTTCGAAATCCTCCCCTTTCTCTCCAATAACAGCAAGAATACCATTCACCGGTACTGGTCCCTCTGGCACACCAATATGAAGAAGAACTCCTTCATGATAGCTTTCCAACTCCATGGTTGCTTTATCTGTTTCTACTTCTGCCAGCACGTCACCAGGCTCGACGGCATCTCCGACTTTTTTCAGCCACTCGACAATATTACCCTCTTCCATTGTGTCGCTCATTCGAGGCATTCTTATAATTTCAGCCATATTTTTTGTTTGTATGACCGCAAAAGTAATATTTAATGAGGAAATAAACCTAAGATAACCGTTGTCACTATCTTTTATCAACCAGTTAGACGACCAAAATGTGTTTATACTTGGCCCAACATGGTAATTGGAGATAAGTATTCAATTACTTTGGCGTCTTAGCTGACGGCATTTCTTATTTTTGTACCATGAGTTACTCCTCGAAATTGATCGAAAAGGCGGTAGAAGAATTTTCAAAGTTACCGAGTATAGGTAAGAAATCGGCTTTTCGATTGGTATTGCACATGATCCAAAAAGACAAAGAATCTGTTGAGTCTTTTTTACATGCCATACGCAACATGAAGGAAAATCTTAAAGAATGCAGCACTTGCTTCAATTTATCTGATGATGTTGAATGTGCCATCTGTTCGAATATTGCCAGAGACAAAACTGTTTTGTGTGTCGTTGAAAGTGTCAGAGATGTCATCGCCATTGAAGAGACCCAACAATACAATGGATCTTACCATGTGCTGGGCGGAGTTATTTCCCCTTTAGAAGGCATCGGTGTAGACGACATTAGAATAGCAGAATTGATAAAGCGTGTACATGAGGCAAATGCTAAAGAATTGATCATGGCTTTGAGTCCGACCATTGAAGGAGATACCACGGTATTTTATATTTCTAAAAAATTAGCAGATACTGAGGTCAAAATTTCGACGCTCTCAAGAGGTGTTGCTTTTGGAAGTGAATTAGAATATACTGACGAATTCACACTGGGAAGATCCATACTTTCAAGAGTGCCTTACACTCAAAGTTCATTAAAATAATTGTGCCCGACTTAAGCATCATAATTGTCAGCTACAATGTGAAGTATTACATCCAACAATGCCTGGATGGTTTATTGAATATTGACAGTCTCAACCTGCAAATTATTGTCATTGATAATAATTCGTCCGACGGCAGTCAGCACTTTTTGGCAAATCAATATGGTGATAATATTGAATTGATATCCAGCAAGTTCAATCATGGATTTGGAAAAGCAAGTAATATAGGTCTTGAGCGAGCGACAGCCAATTACATCCTTTTCTTAAATCCAGATACAAAGGTCAGCGGTCCAGTTTTGAGTGAAGTTGTAGCTTTTGCACAAACTAATCCAGATGATCTTGGTTTGATAGGTGTTCGAATGGCAGACTACAATGATGACTTTCTACCTGAGTCAAAAAGAGGGTTGCCAAGACCAGACAAGGCCTTTTACAAACTATCCGGAATTAATAAATTGTTTTTAGATTCAGAAAAAGTAAATGCTTACTATGCACCTGAAGTGGGAGAATATGATACAGCTCCAGTTGATATTTTGTCTGGGGCTTTTTTATTTGGGCAAGCAAGCTTGCTAAAAAAGATCGGTGGTTTTGATGAATCATTCTTCATGTATGGTGAAGACATTGATCTGTCTTACAGGGTAGTGAAGGAAGGTAAAAAGAATTATTATTTAGGAAGCCAAACAATTACTCACTATAAAGGAAAAAGTACCAATTACAATGACATCAGTTATGTAAAGCGATTTTATTCTGCAATGTCTTTGTTTCATAAAAAGCACTTTACTAAAGAGTATTCTTGGGTGCTCAATTTTCTAGTGCTGAGCTCAATCCAATTGCAAATATTTTTAAAATCTACTTCTCGTTTATTGTCGAATCTATTTCTACCCTTTATAGAGACTTTATTCTTTTTAACTGGCGCATTTGTATGTCAAAAATTATGGGGGGCTTATTTTTTCAACAATGCCAACTATTATGAAGGATTGCCAGCGCTAAGTCATGCTTTAATTGCCACAAGCATGTGGGTAGCAACATTATTTCTGTTGTCATCATATCGTTTTTATCGGAATATTATTAAATATAGTATTGGATTAATATTGGGCCTAGCGTGTGTATTGATGGTTTACAGTTTGTTCAATGTAGATTGGAGAATATCGAGAGCCTTATTTTTCTTTTATTTTCTGTGGAATTTAATTGTTGGTATAATACTAAGATGTTTGTTCGGAAAGAAATCATCAATAAGTGACAAGAAAATTAGTGTTATAGGTTCTGAACAATTTTTTAATCGAGTAAGCTCATTACAGGATTTATTTCCATCATTAATCGTTCGAAGCATATCGGAAAAGATGGAAATCAACAAGCATACCACTGATGTGTTATTTATAGAATCAGATTTTATACCATCAGCGGACTTGGCAATACATATGGTCAATTCCAATGAGGAAGGCATATCTGTGAGATTATTATCCATTGAAGATATTTACAGTTTGATCGAACAAACAAAACACATAGGAGTTCAACACTTATTTAATAGTGAGCAAGGCTATGCCATTCAGTTTTTGGAAAGTAGGGTAGTGAAGCGGGTATTTGACGCTGTTGTATCTTTGTTTATGCTGCCGATAAGTATGTTTACAAAAGCAGTGTCATTTGAAAATTTATTATCAGTATTAATCGGTAAAAAGTCTATCGTAGGGTATTCAAAACAAAGTGAAAATAAGGTAAGATTGCCACAAATTAAAGAAGGCATTTTAGAGATAAGCACATTTCAAAGTAAAGAGTTAAATCATATACATAACTTTGACTACGCATTAAACTATAGTGTGGTTAAAGATTTTCGTTGTTTTATAAATTCCATTTTTAAGTGAAAGCAAGAATTAAACAATTAGCAAAGCAGTATAATAAGAAAACCATTGAGTGGAGAAGAACCATTCATGCTAATCCCGAATTGTCTTTTGAAGAATACCAGACAAGTACATTTATACAGTCAGTGTTGAAAAAAGAAAAGATTTCATTTACGAATGGATGGGCAAAGACAGGAGTCGTCGCTACCATTAAAGGAAATGCTAAAAGTAAAAAAGTAATTGCACTGCGAGCGGATATTGATGCGCTTCCAATTCAAGAAAAAAATAAAGTCAACTACAAATCAAAGAATGATGGGGTCATGCATGCTTGCGGTCACGATGTGCATACCGCGAATATGTTAGGTACAGCAGCTATCTTGAATCAGCTGAAAGATTCATTTGGGGGCACCATTAACATTATTTTTCAACCTGGTGAAGAAAAACTACCAGGAGGAGCATCATTATTAATTAAAGAAGGCATTCTTAAAAATCCGAAGCCTGACGCCATAATTGCCTTGCATGTACATCCACCTTTGGCTGCGGGGAAAGTTGGTTTTCACCCAGGCATGTACATGGCTTCTGCAGATGAATTGTTTGTTACTGTCACCGGAAAAGGCGGACACGCTGCAGTCCCAAATGAGTGTGTCGACCCAATACTTATTTCAGCAAACATCATCACAGCCTTGCAACAACTGGTAAGTAGAAAGGCTGATCCGACAATTCCTACGGTGTTATCTTTTGGTAAAATAAACTCTACAGGGGGAGCAACTAATGTCATTCCAAATGAAGTGAAGTTAGAAGGCACTTTCCGAACATTCAATGAAAAGTGGAGAGCAAAGGCACATAAAGAGATGAAAAAGATTGCTGAAGGAATAGCCAAGTCTATGGGTGGTACGTGTGATTTTGAAATTAAAAAAGGCTATCCATTCTTAAATAACGATGTCGCCCTGACCAATAGAATGCATGAAGCTGCAGAAGAGTTTCTAGGCAAATCAAAAGTCGTCCATCTGCCTAAGCGAATGACTGCTGAAGACTTTGCTTTTTATTCTCACCAAATCCCTGCGTGCTTTTTTAGGCTAGGGACAGGTAATAAAAAGAAAGGCATAACTTCTGGTGTGCATACAGATACATTTAATATTGATGAATCTGCACTGGAGTTAAGCATTGGTCTAAGTTCATGGTTGACCATCCAAGAATTAACGAGATAGTATTTAGTTGTCTAAGCAGCGATTATCTTTAGTCGGACGTATTGTTTTTAGTAAAGCATTAGACTCAATCACCGGACAATATTGATATTACAAGTTGTAAGCATGACAACTAAGCTTAATTTTATACGGTTTGTTTTTTTACTCATCGCAGTGATAACATCAACTACTTGTATAAAAGAAATTGATTTCGAATTTGAACGTGAAGCTATTGGTTCTGTTGTCATTCAAGGACGCATTGTTAAAGGTGATCCATCATTTGTCAGAGTGAATCTGTCTTTACTAACAGATTTTGGAGTTGGTTCGCTTCCTGCTATTGAAGTTGAGGAGTTACTGTTACTGGATGATCGGGGAAATGAGATCGTTTTAGAAACAGATAGGCCTAATTCATATTATCGTGTACTCGATGATGATTCTGCGATTACACCAGAAGTTGGCGTTGGTTATCAGATTAGAGCAACTCTTGCAGATGGTAGGATCATCGAATCTGAACCAGATGTACTCCCGCCGAACCAAGGACCTGTTGATCTAGGGTTTTTATCGGGAGTCGAATTGGTTTTCAACGGTATAGGGCTTTCAGAAAACGAACCTAGAATTCTACTAACGGTTGATTCGAAATTCGATAAGGATAGAATAGGAGGATTGCTATGGGATGTAAAGAATATTTATCGTGTCACTGATGCAAATTTCATTAGACTAAATCCAGCTGATACTCCAGATCCTGCGACACCTAAAATTTGTTACATCACAGAAAGAACAAGTTCTACTAAAGTTAATGTGTTAACTGCTGATGAAGTTGTTAGCAATGAAGAGTTTAAGGGTTTTGAATTAGCAAGCATTCCGATAACGCTAAATTTGGCTGAAGGATATTTTTTTGAAGTGAGACAATTTTCATTAAGTGACAAAGCCACAGAATATTGGTTTGCAGTAAATCAGGCAAACGAGTTTCAAGGTGGTATTTTCCAAAGCCCCATAGGCGTAGTACGCTCTAACATGATTAATTTAAATAACCCAACCGAAGATGTGTTTGGATATTTCTTTGCGACTGAAGAACTGTTAAGTAGGAAAAAAGTTGATAAAGAATTTTTTGGCGATCTCCGACCACGTTGTGCTACTGCGAGCAACCTTACTCGGTTAGGTTGTATAAATTCATTATTCCCACTTGATTTACTTAAATGCTTTAACAGTGCTGATGATCCCAGATGCATTTGTGGTGTTTGTTGTGATTGTTTGGCTGCGGAGAATTCTACGGAGGTGAGACCAGACTTTTGGGTGGATTAAGCATCGGTAGAATCAACGTGAACCATAACTAACCTTTTAGGCAATACCAGAGTTGTATTTGGAATGTGTGGGGAGTTTAGGGCGATATAAGAATTACAACTTATGAGAATTAGCGAAAATATTTAATGAATATTATCCCCTTCGATTAACTCGGAGCAGGCTATGGTATTGAAATCATATTACCTATAAAAGCGTTATCTTTAAAAAGAAATTGAAAAAATGAGTATCAAAGAAATATTAAAACTACCTCCAGAAGATCGACTAGAAATAGCCGAGCAGATATGGGATAGTATTAGCTCTGAAGATTTAAGCACTACTGATGCACAAAAAGCTGAATTAGACTCTAGAATTACAATTGATAAAAAAGGAGGAATGATATGGTATTCTATGGAAGAAATGAAAGAACGCTTACATAATAAATGAAATATGAAATTATAATATCTATTGCTGCGCAGTTAGATATAGAACAAGCAATAGAATGGTATGAAGGACAACTGCAAGGTTTAGGCGAAAGAGTAAAACAAAGCCTTTACGATAGCTTGGTAGAAATAGAATCCAACCCATATTTAAGTTCAAAAAGGTATAAAGAAATTAGGATAAAATACATTAAGAAATTCCCATTCGGAATTCATTATTTCATTGAAGGAAATAAGATTAAAATCTATGGTTTTTTCCATATGAAACGTAATCCTACAAAATGGCTAGAGCGATTAAAATAGTTAGCAAACCGCTCCTTCCAGTGGCAGAAGATTATTTCATTGATCTGCTCGACTCAAAACCCATACACTGATCAGAGGCCACCCAAAAAGCAGAGAAGCGTTCCTCATGTTCCCTTGCATTATATTCCCTGCTAGAGCACTACATTGGCACTTAGGAGCGTGCTTAGTCAGCATCTTTGTCACTCTATTTGACAACTGTGGCCAACTCCTCACAGTAGTTCCCAGTCTGCGTACAAACTATGCTTGCACTCCACTCAAGCCGCGTTCCAGTTCGCTATCACCATAGACTTCTTACTTCCTTCCAAAAGAGACAAATTAAAAATTGTTTTCATTCGGACTGCTGCGTGCCAAATGATAACTACTCATTCCCTATCACATGACTAACAACCGTCACAGGATCATGCCATGCCATGCCATGAGGCACTGCTTTCTCTTCTGGCAATTCTGAATATTCCATATTGATGTAAGCCTTAATCGGTTTAGATTGATCAAGCATTGTCATCTTTACTTGCAAGCTGTCAAGTCCAAATCCGTAAACAGTGGTGTAGTAATTTTTCTGCTTTTCATGGTCCACTTTTATTTGAAATTTACCATTAAAAAAAAGGCTATCGACATTAGACACATCAGGGATACTGACATATGCGATGTTGGCGCGTTTCGGTTGTTGAATGGTGTATTGTTGGACATTCTGTAATTCCACACTATCGCGCCTGACTGTGGATTGGTAACTGCTTAAGTCTATATCAATTTCTTTATAAAAGGCAGAATAGGGAAGAGGTCTAGGAAGGCGTTTTTGTACCGCATCGTCCAAAAGGCCCAGATGTCCTTCGTGGATATGATCGTCAAAGGTGGCGACATAATTTTTTTGATTTTCCGTATCGTAGACATATTTCAGATTTGTCAGTAAAGGTTCTCGTTCGCTTGGTGTGGTCTTTATATGAGCAATCACCAGGCTGCCAAAGATTAATAAAAGTCCAGTACCGAGTATGATGTTGCGTCCATCGCTGTTCCAGATTGAAGGAATAAGATACATCGTAGAAATAACTGCAATACTGAAAAATAAGACTGCTCCTGGTAAAATATCTAAGCTGAATGCAAGAAATAAAGAATGAGATAAAAATGTCCACAACCCAACCAGAAAGAATATATAAATCAGAGGGATAAGCCAGGTTTTCTTATCCTCTTTCCTTGTCGCCGATGTTAACATGATGCTCAAGCCAAAGCCAAGCGCTGGTAATAGCATCACATATGTACCAGTAGTCATGGTCGCATAAAGAGCAATGGATAGTAGAGCCATTAGTATAAACAGAGCATGGCCATGGGCCGATCTTCCAACAGAAGGGATGATCCACCGACTCATCATGACTAGGACCGTTAATGAAACTCCAAGGCCAGTAATAAAATACCATTCATGATTGTAATAGTGATAGCTGTAAAATGTGGCATACTGTGGATAGACAGATTTCAACAAAGTGCTAAGTCCAAAATTTATCGCTCCAATCAAAATAATGGCAAGTATGATTAAAAGAAGCGCTTTCCCAATGCTTAATACACTAAAGTCTTCTTGTTTGTGTGCAGTGAATGCCATGACAATATAGACTATTCCCAACAACATCATTAAAAACAAATCCCAGCTGGAAGGATAATGAATCAACAAACCATAGAAATTGAAAAAACTAGCATTGCCTTTTTCTATTTCGGAAAAATCATAATTCGCAAAGTGCTTAGTCATCAAATACATATTCTCTCCTGTATGTTGGACACTTTCTAGACTAATATTCTCAATATTGTCGGCTGGATTATGGTAATAAGAAAACCCATCGATGAATGCATGATTGATCCCAGGCAACTCATTGTCCTGAAAGGCCGTAAAATCTGAATCATTGGTCATTAGCTTATATACCTCATAGGATAAGGAACTGGCAATGGGCCTAATGGAAGATTTCTTCATCTCTCTCACCAGCCATGCATTATTATCTGACCACTCGAATGAAATGCATGGTCCTTCATTGCCTCTGGCTTCATAATTGAGTAAAATACCAACATTGGCCATGTCGTTCTTCTTCACATGATATCTAGCTCCAAGAAGTCCCATCTCTTCACCATCAGTGATGATGAGCTGAATATCATTTTTTCGTGGTTGGTCCTTCAACAACTTAACTGTCTCTATCATGGAGGCGACAGCATAGCCATCATCTGCAGCCCCTGGACCTTCAAAGACACTATCGTAGTGGGCAGCAAGTGCGACTACCTTGCCATTTGGATCTGAACCAGGGAGAGTCGCAATCACATTTTCGATGTATGCACTGCGCTTGTAATTTCCTCCCCAGGAGACCTTGATGTGACCAGATTCTATAAAAGTAGATAATCCCAGAGCCGTCAATTCTTCGACCAGATAGTCCCGTACTTTTTGATTTGCATTACTCCCAATAGGGTGAGTTTCTGCTGCAATAACACGCAGATAATCCATCGCATTTTCTGCTGAAAAAGATGTCGTGCTTCGAGGTTTAACTGCTGTAGCAGATTCACGATGACGAGAAAAGAGTATGCAAAGGATGGAGAAAATGATAATGAGGAAGCTACGCATCATAATTAGAAAGATAATAAGATTTAGGGTATAGAGGTGGTGGAACATTAAACATTTATCATTTCAACAAGCTAGCACCTTAATTATCAATACTTTACTTATTACAAAATATTTTAATATATTTGAGATTCAAAATAAGAAATCACTATGCCTAAAATTCTCATTGTCGATGATGATAAAAGTATCCGAAAAACCCTTCGAGATATACTTGAATTTGAAAAATACGATGTCACAGAAGCAGCAGACGGACTTGATTGTATTGTTAAAATCAAGCAAAATACCTTTGACGTCATCATTATGGATATCAAAATGCCTAAAATGGATGGCATGGAAGCTATTGACAAAATTCAACAAATAGCCGCCCACATTCCTGTAATTATGATTTCTGGACATGGCAATATTGATACTGCTGTAGAAGCCGTAAAGAAAGGTGCTTTTGATTTTATTCAGAAACCACCAGATTTGAATCGGTTGTTGATTACCATCAGAAATGCAATGGACAAATCTAACCTCATTACTGAGACTAAGGTTCTAAAAAAGAAAGTGCAGAAATCCAAGGTTCAGGAAATCATTGGCAATTCTGATTCGATATCATTGATTCATGAAACGATTGAGCGCGTTGCACCTACCGAAGCAAGAGTGTTGATTAATGGCGCTAATGGAACAGGTAAAGAATTGGTCGCAAGGTGGATCCATGAAAAAAGTAACCGTAAAGCTGGACCTATCATAGAAGTCAATTGTGCAGCAATACCTTCTGAGTTAATCGAAAGCGAATTGTTTGGTCATGAGAAAGGATCATTTACATCCGCGCACAAACAACGTTTGGGTAAGTTTGAGTTGGCGAATGAAGGCACATTATTCCTTGATGAGATAGGTGATATGAGCTTATCCGCTCAGGCAAAAGTCCTACGTGCTCTGCAAGAAAATAGAATTACTAGAGTTGGCGGCGATAAAGAAATTGCTGTGAACGTCCGCATACTCGCTGCCACAAACAAAGATCTGAGACAACTCATCAGGCAAGGTCAATTTAGAGAGGATTTATATCACAGGCTTGCGGTGATAATCATCAAAGTACCATCACTAGATGAACGTCTGGAAGATATTCCAGCTTTGGTGGAGCATTTTACTGCAGTGATCTCTGCCGAGTATGGTGCGTCAACAAAACAATTCGACGCTGGTGCGATTAAGCAATTACAAACTTTAAGTTGGACAGGAAACATTCGTGAATTGCGTAATGTGGTAGAGCGCTTGATCATCTTGAGTGGCGATACAGTGACCAAGAAAGATGTGATCAAATTCGTGACACCCAATAGTGCAAATCAACGCTTCTCCTTGGATGAATTGTTTAATAAATACGATTCCATAAAGGAAGTTCAGACTTACGTCAAAAAGGAATTTGATTCAAGAAAAAGTATAAGTGTTTAAGGTTTTGAATACTTAAATACTGATTTAAACGTATAGTAAAGGCCTATTTCCTTTTTGGGAATAGGCTTTATTCATTGACAAAATGACATTTCATGACAGATAATAATAAATTGAAAAAGTGGACTAAAGAACCTGGATTAAATGCTTGGACTATGTTCAAGGTCTTATCAGAATTTGTACAAGGCTTTGAACGGTTAAATAAAATTGGTCCATGTATTTCCATCTTTGGATCAGCACGAACAAAACCAGAACACAAATACTATAAGGAAGCAACTGCTCTTGCAAGTAGGCTTTGTGATGAGGGTTTTGGTGTAATCACGGGTGGTGGTCCTGGTATCATGGAAGCAGCTAACAAGGGTGCTCATGAAGCAGGCGGAGCGTCAGTGGGGCTCAACATTGAATTGCCATTTGAGCAAGGTGGTAATAAATATATAGATATTGACAAAAGCCTTGATCACAGTTATTTCTTTATCAGAAAAGTCATGTTTGTAAAGTATGCACAGGCTTTTATCGCAATGCCTGGTGGGTTTGGTACACTAGACGAATTATTCGAGGTATTGACCTTGATACAAACAAAAAAAATCACACCTGTTCCTGTTATCCTTTTTGGCTCAGAATTTTGGTCTGGAATGAAAAATTGGATTCAAGAAACGATGCTAGAAAAACACGGCAATGTAAGTGCTGGCGATCTTGATTTGATACCTATGACAGACAACCCAGATGAGGTGATGGACATAATCCTAAATTGGTATTCGACAGATCATATGCTTGAGCCAAACTTATCACTAGACTAAGGAATCCAACAAATCAATTTTAGGAAGCTAGTATTTCGGTTGACAGAGAGTCTTGGACAACCTCTGCAATTGATTGGTTTCTGGCTTTTTGGATTCGCGCGAATCGTTTCTGAAACTGATCTATCGCGTACTCTTGAAAATGATTGGGATCAAGTCCAAATGGTATCTCATCCCACATGGAGTAACCCTCAACAACCACATTAACCGCAAGTGGAAGGAGCATATTCATTTGAGATTCGACAGCTTCCCATACTTCGTCTCCATTTTCAGACACCAGTCTGGATATTAAATAAATGCCGTAGGCAACATGGCGCGATTCGTCTTGCTTAAGTTTAACGGTGAACTCTCGCATACCTGGCATAATGCCGATTTTATCCAGCGTATGATTCAATAGATAATAGCCTGTTTCGGCTAAAACTCCCTCTACAATCATGTTATAAGTCACAGAAGCTTTTGCTTGATTCACTGGAGAAGGATCATCTTTCAAGGCACCCATGACTGAAGGAAGAATATCGTAAAAGATAGTTTTATATGATGGCACAAGAAGATCAGACATATCTGGTAATTTCCCGTCAAGGACAGTCATTAAAAACCGATTGAAGCCGTCAACATGCTTGGCCTCTTCCCACAAAAAAGACGTCAAAAACAGTTCTTCTTCTAGGCGACCCTCATTGGCAACGACCATGATCAATGGCAATAAATCTAAAGTAACCGCTTCTTCTCCTGCCTGAAACTGAGCAATCGGTTGAAGGATGAATTGTCGTTCTAGCTCAGTAAGAGCTGCTAGGTCTTTTGCATCTTGTTCAAAATTTAATTGAGCAGGATTCCATATCCCATATTTTTTAGCTTTTTCCCAAAGTTTCATTGGTACAGAATCTCGATCTAGTCCCTTTCCATTTGTCGTCTGAAAGCTTGTATGCATGCTATAAGTTTAATTCGATTGTAGAATAAGTATTGAGTCTCAAAGGGAATATACGCATTTTTGATCAACGAATAATTTGTGCACGAGCAAGCCTCGTTCGATCAAAGATTGCACATCCCAAAAAGCAAGCCCACTCTGAATAACTAACCGTCAAAAGCTAACCGCTAACAGCAAAAAAGTAACAGCAGAAAAGCTACCAGCCCAAAAGCTAACCACAAACAGCTAAAAGCTAAAAGCTAGCAGCTAAAAGCTAACAGCTAACAGCAAATTCACAAGCCCCCCAAATAATCATAACTTTCATCCGCCAAGAACTTTTCATTCAGATAATACCAAAGCATTTTCGTTCTCAATTGCATTCCCTGAATTAATTTGTGTTCTGGATAGTCTAATATTTCACCTCCAGTAATTTCATTTTTTTCATTGTACCGTATAAATTTTGAACGAACCAGCTTTCCATTCATCGGGTCTATAAAGAATTCCCAAGTAGGATTTTCATTGACAGGTGCATAATTCACTGTGATCTTCTTATAGTTTTTACCATTGATATTTTCTTCTTCTACAATTGGATTTACAATAGCAGAATCATCTTTCAATACCATTGGAATTCCAATTAAATAGCGATAGTAATTCCTATAGTTTTTGCCAAACTTACAATCATTGATATATCTGTTATTTTCCTCTTTAGTTATCTCTTTTTTTTTCCAAACAGTCTGACAATTATCATTGGAAATATCTATACGCAGTGGGAATTCTTGCACATCCATGCTCATTCCAAAATAAGAAGTACTGTTGTCAAATGAAAACTGTCTTGTGCTTTCTTCTAATGATTCTCCACCTCGATCTACCTTTGAAAAAGAACTTACTTGAGAACTGAATGTGTCCCAATTGTTTTTCGGATCATGATACTTGATGGAGTACTCTATCCATTCAATTGCAGTTGTAGGTGTGACTAGCTTTTTATTCGTTTGAGTAGTCGTGTTGCAAGAGCCAAAAATTAGCAGTGAAAAGACAATTAGTATATATTTCATATTAATAAGAATGATGACTCGCACAAATGTACCAATGTTAAGTAAATCTGATCAGATAAATCTCTTTTTGGATAGATTGTTTTCTATCTTATCTGGATGAAATTTTTGAGAAGTAAATGGATGCTTTTAGTGCTTATTTTATTCATAATCGCATTTTTTATTTACAGACAGTTATTCCCCAGTGGACCTATTACAGATGATGTGCCAAATCCAATTAGAGATAGAGCAACTAAAGATTGGGAGCAGCTAGAAAAACAGGTGCCTAAGAATGAATGGAGGGATCTCTACTTTGGAGATATGCACGTACATACAAATTATTCTTTTGATGCCTATATAGGAGGGGTTGTGGCTGACCCAGGATTAGCTTATGAATTTGCAAAAGGTAAACCAATCAAAGTCATAGACAAGGATGTCGCCATAGAACGTCCATTAGATTTTGCCGCCATCACTGATCATTCGGAATATTTTGGAGAATTATATTCCATTAATGTCAAAGGAGCTCCTGCGCACAATGCTGTTATGGCAAGGTATTTTAGGTCATTGGGATTTGATACGCTTAAGCAACGGAAATTGTTTAATCAAATTCGAAAAAACAATGGTAGTCAAGGCAAACAACATCTCGATTTTTTCAGAGGATATGAAACCACAAAATCCGCTTGGGACATCGAATTGGATGCAGCCGAAAGACATTATGATCCAGGTAAATTCACAACTTTTGCTGCATATGAATGGACGTCAGGTAATGGATTCGCCCACAATCACAGGAATGTCTTTTTTAAAAATATGAAAGTCCCAGATTATCCAGTAAGTGCCCTAGAAGCTAAAACTGAAATACAGCTATGGACAGCACTTGAAAATTTCAGAAACAATGGTGCCACTGTGATGGCAATACCTCACAATAGTAATCTAAGCGAAGGAGTTGCCTTTCCTTTGCAAAAACCAGATGGCAGTCCAATAGATGAAAATTACATCATGCAAAGAAGTCGGAATGAACCATTGGTCGAGATCCATCAAGCCAAAGGCAATTCTGAAGTTGCATCCACCTATTGGTCCAATGACGAATTTGCCAATTTTGAGAACTATGATTCTAAGAAACATGTGGAAAATGATTACGTCAGATGGGCGCTTAAAAAAGGACTAGAGTATCAAGTTGAGTATGGTGTAAACCCTTACCGTTATGGCTTTATTGCAAGTACGGATACACACAATGGTACGCCAGGAAATACAGAAGAAGATGATGATTATATTGGCAATCATTCTTTTGTTGATTTAGATGCTGATGCACGTTTGAAAAGAGACTGGATTTTAGATATCGAGAAGAAAACCTACGAAGCAGTCAATCCTGGTGGATTAATGGCGGTGTGGTCAAAGGCAAATACGCGCACTGATATTTATGAAGCAATGGAACGTAAGGAGACATACGGCACAAGTGGTGGGCGCATTAAATTACGTGTCTTTGGAGGAAACGGATTCAACAAAGTGCATGATGATTATGAGGCTTTGATTGCAGATGGTTATGAAAAAGGTAAGCCGATGGGCGCCATTCTAAATGAAAAATTTGATCTGCTCATTTGGGCAGCAAAAGATCCCGAAGGAGCTAATTTAGAGAAACTGCAAGTCATTAAGGGTTGGTATGATGGCAACGAATTACAAGAGAAAATCTATGATGTTACACCTTCAAGTAATGGGGGCGAAAATGGTTCCGAAGAAAAAGGCCAAACTGAAATGTCTGTGCTGTGGTCAGATCCCGATTTCGATAAAGCTCAATATGCATTCTATTACATTCGCGTTTTAGAAACAGAGACACCTCGGTGGTCTCATTGGGATGAAAAAAAATATGGCGTAGAATATCCAGAAGATGTACCGGATTTTATCAGAGAACGTGCTTGGTCGTCACCGATTTGGTATGACGTGAATTAAAATTATTTAAATGAAATCAGTTGATTACATAATTGTTGGTGCTGGAACGGCAGGGTGTGTTTTGGCTAATCGACTTAGTCAAAATCCGGATAATACGGTAATGCTTTTGGAAGCGGGTAAGAGAGATGTGCATCCCAATATTCACATTCCAGGGGCTTATGCTAAAAATCATAAGTCAGGTCACGACTGGGGGTTTCATACAGAAGAACAAAAGCATGTCAATAATCGAAAGATTTATTTGCCAAGAGGTAAAGTGATGGGCGGATGTAGCAGTACAAATGCCATGGCTTATGTTCGGGGCAATAGGGCAGATTATGACAATTGGGCTATGATGGGCAATGAAGGCTGGTCGTACAAAGACGTGCTGCCGTTATTTAAGAAAACTGAAAAATTTCTTGACTTAAAAACTGGTGACGCTGTTTATAGAGGCGATAAAGGAGAGTTGTGGGTAAGTGAGAAAACGCCTTTTCGAACTGTCTATGCTGATGCATTTATAGAAACATGTAAGGCTATGGGAATGTCCGAGAACCAAGACTACAATGGCGTTGCTCAAAAAGGAGTAGGGCCATTCCAATTTACTATAGCTAATGGGAAAAGGCAAAGTGGGGCAGTAGCTTTCATTAAGCCAATCCTAAAAAGACGAAATCTAATTGTCAGTACACAATCATTGGTTGAGCAAATCGAGATAAACAATAATGTTGCTAAAGCTGTAGTCTATCGTAAAGGCAATACCATAAACAAAGTTTCAGCGTCAAAAGAAATCATTGTGTGTGCAGGTGCTTTTCAGTCGCCCCAAATTCTCATGCTATCTGGAATTGGTGATCCTGATGAGTTAGGAGCTCACAAAATTGAAACAAAAGTCGAGTCTTATGGTGTGGGTAAAAATCTGCAAGACCACCTTTTTTATGGAGTGGGGGCAAGCGTTAAAAAGCAAGATGGATTGAATCACTATATTCCTGTTAAAGGTCAGGTAAAAGCATTGTGGCAGTATTTTGTTTCAAAATCTGGACCTTTACATTGTAGTCCTTTAGAATCAGTGGCATTCCTGAATATTGATAACCCTACAGAAGAAGTCAATTTTCAATATCAATTCGCACCTCTTAATTTTGGCAAAGGCTACGATTTCGATCCTTATGATTTTAAAACCTTGCCAACTAAAGATGGGGTCTCTATACTCCCAACATTATTACATCCCAAAAGTAGAGGGAGTGTATCCATTGCATCCAAAAACCCGCAAGATCACCCTGTCATTCAACCAAACTTTTTAAGTGAAGAAGAAGATTTGCACCAGTTGATTAAAGGTGGTCGACTAGCCTTAGATATATTGAAGCATGAGATAATGAACAAACATCTTGAAGAGATCGTAGGTCCACTTGACCATTCGGATGATGGGATAAAAGACCATATTCTAAAAACAGTAGAAACAGTTTACCATCCAGTTGGAACGTGTAAGATGGGTAAGGACGAAATGGCCGTCGTTGACGACAAGCTCAAGGTCCATGGAGTTGAAAATCTAAGAGTAGCTGACGCTTCTATCATGCCAAAAATAATTAGTGGAAACACAAATGCTGCTTGTTTCATGATTGGTGAAAAAGCTGCTCAAATGATTTTGAACCCACTTACCAAAACAAGAGAGCGCGTTGCTTCGGAAATCATGCGTAAAACATAAATTTTTACTGACAAAATCACAGGCCAACAAGTTTCGAAACTTATGTGTTAAGCCATGGTTAAATAATTATTTAGACAAGGCTAAATATTACTTTAGTATTACTTAATATAGATCGATTGTAAATTTCTACCAAAAGCATTTCTACCTATAAAACACGCCAAATTTTAACATTTAATGACAGTTTTGGTTAAAAGGACTACAGTCATATTCCAAATAATCATAATATGTATATTATTTGTAGTGTTAATGTCATTTTAATATATAGGATAGGTCTACATTTCTGAGTACTTTGTATTCGAAATGTATTAGAGACAAAGTTCTCTACACAACATTGTAGTAATCAGCGTTTGGCTCGTATAACAAAAATGATATTACCCGTACGATTCCACATATTATTAGCACTCCTTTTTATGCACAACCTGTGCATAGGACAACCTGACGTATCCGATCAGAACTGTTCACAGGAAATTACTGTTTCTAACTCATCTTCATGTCTACTCTCCATCTACATTCAGTATCTAGATAATACTCTCGAACTAGAATTTTTTGGAGATTTAGAAGCAGGTGAGCAGCGTAAGATTCCTGTTGAAGTAGAAGATGTTTTCATCTATGCTGTTAATGATTTAAACCAACAGGTTGCAGGTGCTTTATCCTTTGATTGCGAAAGCATGGATTTAGCAATTGCTTCCTGTTTTGTGGAGTCATCTTCATATTTCGATTGTGAGAATTTATTCATCAGATCAAAAACCGCAACTACTGCTCCCAGACCAGTTTTTTCTACTGCGTTTGCTTCATGCGGTGATGAATTTGAGTTTGAAGTACAAAGTGACGAACCCGGCCTAGTGCTGTGGACGACACCAGCAGAACAGAAAAGCGTGACCATGGATGATCACACTTTCTTGGTTTCTAAAGATATAAATGAAACTGAGGCTGGAATGTATACCATCGAATGGTTTGGGTTTGATGGTTGTTATGAGCGATCCGATGTTATGTTGGAAGTTGCAAATTGCTGTTCACTTCGAAACGAATTACCTCAAGACACAATTATCTGCAGAGGAGAATCAATTGTTCTGAGTTCTGCACTTTCAGAAATGAATTTCTGTACAGAAGAAATCGATGGGTTTGTCGAAGATTTGGTCAGAGCTGAAGGAAATATTTCTGATTTGGGCATGTTTATGGGCGAAGCTGATGGTTTTGGTCCTCAGCTGTTACGAGAAGAAACGAGCAGAGAAACCTCCTTGCTTTTAGATTTTGGAGAATTGATTCCTGATGATAGCGAAATTTGTTTTATTCTTAGACAGGGGAGATGTGTAGGTGAATTCAATAGTTCCAATTTTGAATTGTCTGCCGGGGGGAGTACATTTTCTCTTAGAAATTCTACTCAGTTTATTGATGAAAAGCTGCCATCCTCGTTTGAAGAATTTTGCATTACCACAACAGAACAAACCAGATTTGTAAGAATTGAAGATCTTGGTAATGGATGTGGTATTCGAGTAGACGCTGTGCATTGGAGAAGCAATATAGAATTTAGTCAATTTGAATACTTATGGAGCACTCAAGAAAGCACCGAAACTATTGAGGTTAATCGTACTGGAACGTATTCACTCCAAGTAACCGATTGTAATGGATGTAAAGCATACAATGAGGTTTTTGTTGCAGTAGAATCTTGTGAGACTGAAATCGAAGTTCCAGAACCAGAGCCTTGTAATGAATCTTTTGAATCTCCAATAGCAAATCCAGAGACATTCCGAGCTTGTTTCGGACAAACAAGTGTTTCAGGTAGTGTCGCTCCGAATGATGCAGACCCCAATGGATTTGATCTTCAATGGGATTTACGAATAGAAGCCATAAATGGAGAAGTAGACTTGTCCTCAAATGGCAACTTCATCTACACACCAAACCCTCGATTTTCAGGAATCGACCAGTTTGAATACAGAGTATGTAAGCAAGATTTTGATCCGTGTAATGATGAAAATCTTCAGTTTCAATGTGCTACAGCTTCTGTTACAATTGAAATAGTCTCTAATCAGTTTTCATTTCAAGAATCACAAATTACAGCTTGCGAAGGGGAATCAGTTGTGTTGAATGTGCCGGATAACTTTGGTGTGTTGTGGAGTACTGGATCAACCTTCAATTCCATCTCAGTCCTTCGAAGTGGAACATTCCAAGCAACTGTGACTGATGCTAATGGATGTTTAGCTGTAGATCAAATTGAAGTCTTATTTGAAGCTGCCCCAATTGTTAATGTCTCAAAGTCCAATGACATTGATTGTGCTAACGGATCAGCAATTTTGTCTGCTTCAGGAGGAGATACTTACCTCTGGGATAATGGGCAAACAGCATCTGTCATTTCCGTTAATCAACCTGGACTTTACGAAGTAACGGCTATGACAAATCAAGGTTGTACGTCGACGACTAGTATTCGAGTAGCTGAAAATACCATAAATGTCACAGCAGCAATTTCTGGTTCGCAGAATGTCTGTACGACAGATGAAAGTGTTGTTTTATCTGCTTTTGGAGGTGATTCATACCAATGGAGTACAGGAGAAGCAAATCAATCTGTTACTGTTGTTGGTCCTGGCATTTATGAGGTGACTGCAACAGATGCGGAGACAGGATGTTCTTCATCTACCGCTATCGAAATCGAGCTAATTCCAATAATTGCAGACGCAGGAGCAGATATCGTTGCTTGTCCTGGTGAAGCAGTTGTGATTGGAGGAAATCAAGTTGGACCTACTAACGCGATATTCATATGGGACAATGGAGCTTCAGGTATCATTAGTCCAAATTCGTCAGGAAGAATAGTTGTCACCCCAACTCAAACCCAGACCTACACAGTACAAGTCACAAATAATGGTTGTGTTGCAGAAGATCGGATTACTGTTTTTATAGACGACTTCAGTTTTGAAGCATCAGATAGCCAGACAATTTGTCCTGGTGAATCTGTCGTATTAAGTGCATCAGGGGCTGATTCTTATTTGTGGAGTACTGGAGAGACAACAGCACGAATAACAGTTGCACCGAATCAATCACAGACATATTCTGTCGTTGGGTCCAACTCCGCGGGCTGTTCTGCAGAGAGAGTGATAACAATTGATATGAGTGAACCTATAATAAGCAGCATTTCTCCGAATCAAGTCATTTGCTCAGGCGAAACAATCACAATCGGAGCAACTGGTGGGAGTGTTTATGAATGGTCTACTGGTGCAGTTGGTTCATCAATTACAGTTTCTCCTGATGAATCAACAAATTATGTGGTTACGATAACAAATGGTTTTGGATGTCAAGTTACTGAATCAACGACTGTGGATATTCAATCAGTTGGGTTTGTAGATTTAGGACCTGACCGTCAGGTGTGTACAAATTCACAGGTACGATTGAGTGCTCCTGATGCTGATGCATATCTTTGGAATACAGGTGAGACCTCTCAAGTAATTGAAGTTTCCCCTGCTGAAAATCAATCATATTCTGTAACGATTTCGCAAGACAATTGTACAGCTACTGGGGAAGTGTTTGTAGAAGTAATTAGTTGTTTTGGCAGTATTTCTGGTTTTGTATTTGATGATTTAGAAAATGGCTTCGTTAACAGCAGAATCTCTCTTTTTGATTCAGCTAGAAATTTTATAACAAGTACAAATACCAATGTCAATGGATTTTATGAGTTTGCGTCTTTACAACCTGGCAACTATATACTTGAGCAAGACGATATTTCGGGGTATATAAATCTTTCTGATCTAGATGAATCATCCGATGACGATAATGATCAAGATGGTGCGAACAATATTATTTTTGTTAATCTGGAAGGTGGAGAAATTGATGCTGATAATAATTTTCGAGAGCAAATTGTCAATGGTTTGATTTCTGGATTTGCATATGATGGTAATGGTTCAGGATTACAAGACATAGGGATTTCACTTTTTGATACAAATGGAAATTTGTTAACATCAACCATAACTAACGGTAACGGCTTTTATCAATTTACACCATTACCTGCTGGAGATTATTTTGTAGTCCAAGCAGATATTCGAGGTCTTACCAATATTTCAGATGAAGATGAATCCCCTGATGACGTAGGTGACGATGATGAAGCAAATAATCGAATCTTTGTGTCTATAGGGCCGAGAGAAAGAGATACAGATAATAATTTCCGAGATGAAATTCTCATTGGTACTATTTCAGGATCAGCGTTCGACGAAAGTGGAATTGGGCTATCAAACACGATCATTACACTTCGAGATTCTAATGGAAATTTCGTCTCATCAGTTGCTACAAACATAAATGGGTTTTACGCTTTTGAAACTGTGGTTCCAGGAGATTATAGTTTACAGCAAGGTGAAATTCGCGGATACGCAAATCTGTCAGATAGGGATGAGTCACCCGATGATCCAATTGATGAAAATGATGATGGGGCTGACAATTCTATAGCGGTGATTCTAGAACCGGGAGAAACCGATGCGGATAATAATTTCCGCGACCAGCTAAACAGAGGCGTTGTTTCAGGATTTGCATTTGATAGTGAAGGAAATGGTTTGGCAAATATTACAATTTCACTATTTACAGCTCCAGAGCGTGATTTAATTGCAGTACGACAGACAAATAACAATGGCTCCTACGAATTTAATGCAGTGCCTCCAGGAGACTATACTATTGAGCAAGAGGATTTGCCTGGTTTTTTAAATATTTCTGATTTAGATGAATCGCCTGATGATGCTAATGATCAAGACGGTGCCAACAACATCATCTTCGCAACAGTCGAGCCTCAAGAAAATGATACGGATAATAATTTCAGAGATCAAGCACTTACTGGTTCTATTTCTGGTTTTGCACTTGATGGAGCTGGACGTGGACTTGCAAATATTATAATTACCTTGAAAGATTTATCGGGTAATTCCATCTTATCTTTGGCAACCAACAACGACGGTTCTTTTGAATTTAACCCTGTAGCTCCAGGAGCATACGTTTTGGAACAAATGGACATTCCAAACTATACTAATATTTCTGATTTAGATGAATCGCCTGATGATGCAAATGATCAGGACGAAGCCAATAACATGATTTTTGTAACAGTCGAAACCCAAGAAAACGATGCGGATAATATTTTCCGTGATCAAATCATCACTGGCGCGGTTTCAGGTTTTGCTTACGATGAGCAAGGCAGAGGATTGCCTAATGTTGCTATTTCGTTGTTTACAGCTTCTGACCGTAACTTCCTTGCTAGGCGTTTTACAAATAATAGCGGCTTTTATCAGTTTACTGGATTAACACCGGGGGATTATACCATCGAACAAACAGAGATGCCTGGCTTTGGAAATATTTCTGATTTAGATGAATCACCTGACGACGTTAATGATCAAGATGAAGCGAATAACATCATTTTTGCAACAGTCGAACCACAAGAAAATGATACAGATAATAATTTCAGAGATCAATCTTTAGCAGGGACCATCTCTGGCTTTGCATTTGATGAAGCTGGGAATGGTTTGGCAAATATTGTCATCATTTTAAGAGATCTAGCAGGTAATCCAATCCGTTCTTTAGCAACAAATAACGATGGTTCTTACGAATTTAGCCCTGTGATACCCGGAGAATATACATTGCGACAAGTTGACATTCCTCGCTACGTAAATATTTCTGATTTAGATGAATCTCCTGACGACCTTAATGATCAAGATGAAGCGAACAACATCATTTTCGTAACGGTCGAAGCATTCGAAAATGATGCAGATAATATTTTCCGAGATCAGCTTGTTACTGGTGCTATTTCAGGATTTGCATTGGATGAGCAAGGTGATGGTATAGCAAATGTCTCCATCTCTTTATTCACAGTTGAGAACCGTAATTTACTCGCAAGACGATTCACAAATGATTCAGGCTTTTATCAGTTTGTGTCATTAGAACCAGCAGAGTACACCATCGAACAAGAAGATATTGATGGGTTTGAAAATATATCAGATTTAGATGAATCGCCTGATGATGCAAATGATCAAGATGGAGCGAACAACATCATTTTTGCAACTGTAGAAGCATCAGAAAATGATGCAGATAATATTTTCCGAGATCGAAGAATAGCTGTTGAAGAGGTAGACCTTGCAGGCTCAATTTCGGGATCTTCATTTTTGGACTTAGATAATGATGGTGTGGGAGATATTCCATTCTCAGGGACGTTAATCTTTTTACTAGATGGTAATGGCAACCAAATTCAAAACACAACAGTTGACGGAAGAGGACGATATAATTTTGAAAATATACCAGTTGGAGATTACATCGTATTAGAAGAAGTTGTTGATGGCTATGCGGATGTATTGGATGAGGATCAGGATGTAAATGCTTCAGATCAGGACGGTAGCAATGACCCTGTTGACAATCGTATTCCAGTTACCTTAAGCAGTGATGAAAATGATACAGGAAATAATTTTGTTAATTCGCTTTTGGAATCAAGAATAAGTGGGTTTGTTAGAATTGACTTAGATGGTGATAGGATTACGGATGCTCCATTGGAAGATGTCACAGTTGATTTGTTTGATGTAAATGGAGTTCGACAAGCAAGAACACAGACAGATCAAACTGGATACTATGAATTTGTGGGATTCGAACCTGGAGAATATTTCTTATTTGAACTTCCAAATGAAGATGAATATGAGGATCTATACGCCAGAGATGAATCAATTTCTGAATTTGATCCTGATGGTGCTGAGAATAATGGTAATGACCGAATTTTTGTTGTTCTTAGTGAAGGGGAGCATGACGCTGATAATGTGTTTGCTAATATTATTCCAAACGTAGGTACAATTTCTGGGTTTGTGTTAGAAGATACAAATAATGATGATCTAGGAGATGAAGGTATTGAAAGCATTTTAGTGTCTTTATTCGATCTAGATAATGAGATTGTTGCAACCAGACGTTCAGCTAGCAATGGAAGTTTTGTATTTGCAGATATACCTCCAGGTGATTATTACTTAACAGAAGCAGATCGAGTAGGGTTTGACGATGTGAGTGATTTTGATAGGACAGACCCAGATGATCCCGGTGATGTTGATGGTGTTAATGACCTTATCATTGTATCTATAGCTACCGATGAAGTTGATGATGGGAATATATTCGTCAATAGAAGAAGCCAATCTGATATAATTGAAACGTGTCGAGAAGCTCAGCGTGATGATTTCTCTTTTGGATTTGGAGATTTTTGGAGGCCTGGCGGATCAAGAGCAGAATTTGTTGAGAATGGAGTATTTAGAAGTCCATCTGGCTCTATTTTAATTAGCGATAATTTAGTTAATCAAACAGGTTCGATTTCGGAATCATCTATCGTAAGCTCAAGTCAAAACTTTGAATCTGTCAACTCCCTGAAGGTGAATCTAAGTTATTTTGTAAGGAGAGCTGAAAATAATGACCACTTCTTATTCGAAGTGTCGACGAATGGCGGAGCTAGTTTTACAGAGATTAGACGATGGGATGTCAATATTGATTTCATAAATGATGAATGGAATTCTGCTTCGGTCACTATTCCTAATGATATGCTATCATCTAATACAGTGCTGAGAATTCGATCTGGACTAAGTGCACCTAATGAAAGTCTTTACTTAGATGACATCAGAATCGAAATTTGTTTTGATGAGGTTGATGACAATGATGATGGTACAGCCCTTACCTCAGAAAATGTGCCAACACATACTATAGATGCAAATGTAGATGATCAACGTACGTTTTCTCTTCATGGTAAGCAAACAATTGAGGTAGGACAAGCAATTAAAACTGAATTTTCTGGAGAATATACTTTGTTTCCTAATCCAACTAGTAATTATTTAAATATCCAGTTGCCTTCAAACGAAGAAAAAAATGTTAAGGTAGTCCTATTCGATTCTACTGGAAAGCAAGTCTATGTAGGCCAAACAGAGTCGACCAATGCTCAGATTCGTCTTGATGTGCAGCACCTAGATTCCAATCAATTATACTTCATTCAAATACATAATGGTCATAAACAAATGCAAATGTTGAGATTTCTTAAAATAAATTAAGGAAATTAGCATTTGAACATTTATTATGAGCCTTAGCCTCTGGCAAAAAATACAGCAAGATGATCTTGATGCATTTGATGAGTTTTATCATTTGTATATATCAGGACTGTACGATTATGGAATGAGTATAGCCAGGAGGGAAGACGTTGTAGATGAATCAATTCAACTGTTGTTTACCAGGCTTTATCAAAAGAGAAAGGACATTTCCATAAAAAGTGCGCCAAAAGCCTATCTGTTTACTTCTTTGAGAAGACTAATTATAGAGCAACTTGGCAAACAAAACAATCATGAAGAGATTGATTTTCAAAATGAATTTGAATTTTCTGAAGACTCATATGAGGACAGTCTTGTAGCTCAAGAACAAAAAATAGAAGATATTGAGAAATTAAATGAGGCCAAAGGACACCTAACTAACCGTCAAAAAGAGATAATTTTTCTAAAATTCAATGAAGAATTGTCGTATGATGAGATTTCGGTGGCAATGAACATCACAAAAGATGCGGCGTATAAGCTTGTAAATCAGGCGATTAAGAGATTAACGGAAAATTTTTAAAAAAAAAGTTGATTTTTTTTGACCAGAAAAGGGAAGGTTACCCCTCTTATATATGTAAGCACGTAATGAGGTGCTTTGTTAAACTTGAAAGACATCAAATTTTATTTGATTACACGATATCAAATTTGGCTTTGGACAATCACCCGTTCGACTCCTAATCGCTGGATCTTAGTAACTCAGTTGATACAGATTAATTGACTACTACACTGAAAGCGAATAATTTTAAGTACGGGTATGCATTTCAAATGGAGACAGCGGTGATTGTTCCTTCGCCAAATTTAAATACATAATGAAAAATCCTAACTACATACAAGACTTATTAGAATCACCACTGTTTAACGAGTGGGCTGAGTCAGGATTTAATCAGACACACAACTTTACATCCACATCTCTTTATTTAAATGCTTCGAAAGAATCAATTAAATTAGCAAAGACCATTAAATCGTCTCTAAGGTTTAAGTCATCTAATTCATTAGATTTAAAGAAAAGAAGTTCATTATTAAAGACCATACACCAAAACATAGAGGTAACAACTGCACCAGTTAACTTAAAGCCAAACAAAGCGGTCAATTATTGGAAATTAGGCTCTATTGCAGCTACACTTTTAATACTTGTTGCGGTTGTGTTCACTATTAGTACAAATGAACCAGATTATTTTGCTACTGGTTTAAATGAGAATTTGACTCAAGAATTGTCAGATGGTTCAATTGTAACTTTAGATGCGAATAGTAGTATACAAACCATTGGAAAATGGAAGGGCATCAATCCAAGAAAAGTAAAACTAGAAAACTCGGCTTTTTTCAATGTCACCGAAGGTCCTTTGTTCAGTGTTGAAACAGATCTAGTGACAATAGATGTACTAGGTACAGAATTTTTTGTAGACACAGATAATGAAGAAGCCGTAGTCACTGTAAGATCCGGAAAAGTAAGAGTAAAGCCTAAAGGAGAACCTGATAGCGAAACTCAAATTCTTGAAGCTGGAGATAGAGTTGTTTATAAAAAATCATTGGGTATCGTTAAAAGCAAAGTTAGTGAATTAGAAATTTCAAATGAACTAGCATGGATCAACGGTAAAATTGTCTTTAACAAAACTAACTACAAAGAGTTAAAACAATTGATTGAGCAACGATACGGTAAAACTGTCAATATTCATCCATCACTACTTACTAGCCAAAGGGCGATAGAAGGGACTTTCCCGACAACGTCGCTCACAGCACTTCTCGCCTCTATTGAAACGGCATTTGACCTACAAATTAACTACAAAGGTGATGTTGTAAACATTTCTTACCAAGAAATTAAATAGATTTAAGGAAGAAGTCACCTTCAAAATTCTAATGTCGGTAAAAAGGGTTATTTTTCTTTTATATTTATTTTTGTCGATCCAAGCGATAATCATTGCTCAGACACAAGACCTTCATCAACAAACGGTAGAGTCTTTCCTTGATACTTTAGAACAACGATTTGATGTACATTTCATTCATGAAAGCGGCATTTTTGATGGTAGTTCATTTAAGTATCCTCTTGATTTATTAGAAAAACCAGTACCCGAAATATTAAGATCCTTTCAAGAAAATACAGCATTTAAGGCAATTCAAATGCCTCAATCAGACAACTCGACATTGGTGTTTGCTGTGAAAAGAGAAGACAGTAAAGTCAGAATAAGAGGTCGTATCATTGATCAGAATAAAGATCCTCTAGCAAATGCAACCGTTTGGGTACCTGAGATGGGAGTAGGGACAGTCAGTAATTTTAAAGGCTACTATGAGTTGGAGATTGATGCTGGGAATCACGACATTGAGGCAAGGTATGTTACTTATGAGCCAACAGTTGTCAGTATAGATCTTGCTCCAGGTGCAGAAAAGACGCTTGATTTTATATTGAATCAAAATCAATTGGTAGACGAAATTATCATAACAGGATCTCGTAACACAATAGCTAATGCCTTGGGTGCTGGTTCAACTATAATCGAACACGGTACAATCGCTACGCTCATCAATCTTAAAGGTCGAGAAATAGACGCTCCCATAGAGTTGACAGAATTGCTTCACGTACAACAACCATCTTTTCACTCAGTGCATCAACACAGTTCTGATGGTGCTGATCACATAGATCCAGCTACCCTAAGAGGAATGGGACCAGACCAGACCTTGATACTTATAAATGGTAAACGTAAACATCAGAGTGCATTTTTGAATATTGGAAATACTGTAGGAAAGGGATCTGTTTTTACAGATTTGAATACCATTCCAATAAGCATCATTGAGAGAATTGAAATACTTCAAGACGGTGCTTCTTCTCAATATGGTTCTGATGCAATCGCTGGTGTTATAAATATCATTCTCAAGAAGAAATCTTATTCTGAAGTGAATCTAAAATCTGGCATTAGCCAAGAAGGAGATGGCCTTATATATGATTTAGGTAGTAATTTTGGATTTAACCTTAATGATGATGGTGCATTTTTAAACATATCTTTAAATCATTCAGAAAGAGATGCAACAAACAGAACATTGCCATATCAAGGTAGAATATTTGCTGATCCAGCTGAAGATCAAAATAGTCAATTTCGAGATGATGTATTTAATTCTATTGACTTTAATGATTCTACAAATTTTGTTACTCGATTTGGTCAAAGTGAGCTAGTGTCAACGAGACTGTTTGCTAATGCAGATATTCCGATTAATAGTACTACAAATCTGTATGGTTTCGGAGGGTTTGCATTTAAACAAGGTGGATCTGTAGGTGTTTATAGATTTCCATTCCAGCTTGCTGTTCCTGGTGTTCCAAATTCCAATGGGTTCTCTCCACAATTGGATACGGAGATAACAGATAAAATCTTAACAGTAGGGTTAAAGAAATTATTAAGGCAAGGGGTCTTAGACATCAGCAATACGTGGGGTAAGAATGGCATAGTCTATAAGATACTTAATCCAGTAAACGTTGGTCCTGGATCACCTCCAGATGTTGAATCAGGTGAGGTCTTGTATAGTCAAAATACAACCAATATTGACTATTCACATTTATTAGATGTATCAATCCCAATAGCATTAAATGCTGGTGCTGAATTTCGTCTAGAAAACTATACTCAAAATGCTGGAGATTTTGATCGAACTTCAGTTGTTGATACTACCGCTAATATTGGTGATGAGAATCTTCAACTGTTTCCTAGATTTGATGCGACACACGAACTGGATGAATTTAGAACAAATATTGGTGTCTATTTGGATTTAGAGGCAGACCCCACTGAACAATTTAAAATTGGTTTGTCAGGAAGGTTTGAGCGCTATGATGACTTTGGATCTAATTTTAGTTGGAAAGTATTTACCAGATGGAATCCGTCAGAAAATGTTTCCGTTAAATTTTCTTACAATACCGGATTTCGAGCACCATCTCTCCATCAGTTCTTTTACACAAGTACACTGAATCAATTTGTTCCAACTGATGTCGGTTTCAGAGCATCTAGGGTAGATCAATATAACCATAGTGAGAAGTCAAATAATCCACGATTAACATTATTAGGCGTTGATCCACTTAGGGCTGAATCTTCTTCTAGTTTTAATTTAGGTTTTATTTTTCGACCTTCTAAGCAGTTCAGTATATCTACAAACGTTTATCAAATTGATGTTGATGATAGAATTATTTTAACAGGAAGAGTATCTAGTGGGTTGAATGAGGAAATAGGAGAAGTACTTAGCCAGACTAATTCTACTGACGTTCAATTTTTTACAAATGCCATTGGGACAAGAACATTGGGACTAGAATTCATAAGCAAATACAACATTCCATTTTCAGGGTCAAAAGGAAGTGTAGATTTCACATTGTCTGGGCATGTGAATAATGTAGATGTGCTTGAAGAAAATGGCATTCGTCTTGTAGGTTTGAATTCTTCATTACAAAATTTTGAAGATGATATATTTAATCGATTTGAAGTAGGTTTATTTGAATCTGCACAGCCAAATTCAAAATTAATTTTCACTTCTAGTTTACGTAGAGGGTGGTTTAGTTTTCATGCAAGATTTACTAGATTCGGGAGCATTACCTATTTGCATCCATTAGATGGAGATGAGAATAACTTTGTTGTGAATGAACTCACAAGTCGAGTTGAGACAAGAGACCAAACATTCAATAGTAAAGTCTTGACAGATTTTAGTACACAGTTTTCTATTACGGACAATTTTTCTTTATCCTTAGGTATGAATAATGTCTTCAATGTATTTCCTGATGAGAATCTGCATTCAGCAAATAGGGGAGGAGAAGCATTTCCTTACAATCGTTTCATACAACAGTTTGGTACAAGAGGCAGATTCGGATATGCTAATTTGAATATCAAATTCTAAATCTATCCATACCTACATTTTCTATTCTATAAGACAAGTACTATTTTCATAGGCGAAACCTTCATCATGAATAAGACACTCCTTATAACCATCATTATCATACTATTAAGTTATTGCCTAGAAGCACAAGAAAAACAACCATTTAAATCAATGGACGTCTTTTCTTTAGAATGGGTAGATGATCCACAAATTTCTCCTGATGGCACTAAGGTCGTGTACGTGCGCAGGGGTATGGACATCATGACTGACAAACGGATATCACGGTTGTGGATAGTCAATACTGATGGCACAGAACATTATAAATTAACCAATCAAGATGTCAATGAGAGTAGTCCCAGATGGTCTCCTGATGGGACACGAATTGCCTTCACTTCGTCTACAGATAATGGTTCTGAAGTATTTGTATACTGGACGAAGACTGCAAAAATTGCTCGATTGTCGAGTTTGGAGTCCTCGCCGAGATCAATCAGCTGGTCACCAAATGGAAATAAACTAGCGTTCACCATGTTTGTCGCTGGTAGAGAAATGTCTTTGGTCACACCACAAAGAAAGCCTAGAGGTGCAACTTGGGCAGCAAACCCACGTGTGACTACTCGATTAAAACATGAGGCAGATGGTACAGGAAAATTGAAACCAGGCTACACCCATTTATTCGTCATGCCATCCAGTGGTGGAGTCCCTAGACAATTAACCGATGGCAACTTTAATCATAGAGGCACACCTAGCTGGCACCCAAATGGACAAGACATCATCATCTCATCCAACAGAAATGAAGATTGGGAATATGATTTTCGTAATACAGAACTGTATGCTGTCAATCTGTACTCGTCAGATATTCGCGAATTGACTGATAGACAAGGTCCAGACAATAACGGTTCTGTATCGAAGAATGGTGATATTGCTTATTTGGGCTTTGATGATAAAAAACAGACGTATCAGTTGACGAATCTATATGTCAAAGGTATGAGTGGCGCACCAAATAAAGTAGACGTCAAATTAGACAGGTCTATACAATCCCCGATTTGGAGTCAAGATGGTAAGTCTATATACTTTATGTATGATGATAAAGGCAATACAAAGATCGCAAGGACAACAACAAGTGGTAAAGTAGAAAAGCTCGCAGATAATGTGGGGGGCACCTCGGTAGGACGACCTTATGGAGATGGAGCGTTTTCTGTGTCATCAGATGGTATAATAGCATATACGCATACCACACCAGCGTATCCAGCGGAGTTAGCTGTAGTTGATAAAAATGGGAATACGAATTTAGTGATGTCCTTAAATGATGATATTTTGCCTTATCGAGAACTTGCAAAAGTGGAAGAAATCTGGTACAAATCATCTGTTGATGGCAGAGACATCCAAGGATGGATCGCGTACCCACCTGGATATGATCCCTCAAAACAGTATCCGATGATGGTAGAAAATCACGGTGGTCCAATTTCAAATTACGGAGATCGATTTTCACCAGAAATACAATTGCTTGCTGCTGGTGGCTATATTGTATTTTATCCTAACCCAAGAGGTTCCACAAGCTATGGTGAAGAATTTGGCAATTTGTTGTATCACAATTATCCAGGTGATGATTATCACGACGTCATGGATGGTGTGGATGCACTGATTGCCAGAGGTATCGCTCACGAAGATAAATTGTACGTCACTGGTGGTTCTGCTGGTGGCATTATGTCTGCTTGGGTGATTGGTAAAAACAATCGCTTTGAAGCGGCAGCTGTCATCAAGCCTGTGATGAATTGGGTCAGTAAAACATTGACTGCAGATAACTATTTTGCTTATGCTAATACGCGCTATCCTGGTCAGCCATGGGAAAGCCCAGATGTCTATTGGAAATATTCGCCTATTTCTTTAGTTGGGAATATAGAGACACCTACATTAGTGATGGTCGGCGGTGCTGATTTAAGAACACCATTATCTGAAGCCAAACAGTTGTATCACGCATTAAAAATCAGACAAATCCCTACTGTTTTGGTAGAGATGCCAGGTGCTTTTCATTTTATTGCCAATCGACCTAGTCAATTGATTTCCAAAATTGAGCATATACTGGCTTGGTTTGAATTATATAATAATTAGGGATTCTGTTAAGTAGGATTTTCACAAATGAATTAAATAGTAAGGGTGTTCTTTTCAATGTCTATTCTTTTAGTTATTTGTTATAATTAATTCTCAGTTGATCTTTATTTATATTTCTAATGGATCTCTAATTATTCAGAATTAAAAAGTAAACCCAATTTCAATTATTCTTGACGTTTATGATTCTTTTAATTCCAGCGAAGCCAAGTAAGCGACTAAATCTCTTATTTCCATTTTAGACAAAATGTTTTTCACTCCAGGCATGCTGGATGGAATACCTTCTCTAATCGAAATGTCAGATTTGTTTACAGTTCTTAGTTCATCTTTGCCAACTCTGAGTTGAATGGTTTCTTCAGTTTCATTGACGACAGGTGCGACAATTTCTTCACCGTCATCTAGCTCCAAGGACACAATGGCATAACCAATTGCAATCTTAGCGCTTGGGTCTATTAGTGATTCTAGTATATCTTCTTTTGACATCCGGGAAGCTAAGCCATGTAGACCTGGTCCTGCGTCTCCTCCCCATTCATAAATGGAATGACATCTGACACACTGGGCAGCTTCATTTCTGAAAAAAATATGTTGTCCGTCTGCTTCATTTCCACCATACATCGTTTCTTCAAATGGAGCGATACTGCTGGATGCATGTTTATTGGATTCGAAGTCTTTCAGTTGCTGTATTAATTGATTGTCCTTTTGTATTCTTATAGCTTCCAGAATATCTAAATGCAATTCTTTTTCAAGTTGACCTGATGTTAATTTTTCAAATTCAGCTGCTAAAAGATTGACGGCATCAGTGCCCGAATATTCTGCTAGTGAAGCTATGACAGATTGTTTTTCAAGACGTGTACCGTTTGCATACATTGACTCCAACAAGTTGACTGCCGTATTTTCAGCTATGTCTGATTGAGGAATTATAGACAAAGCAGTTGCTCTTACTTTTTTAGATTTATCGGTGAGTGCGACGGATAAGGCTTCATCTAGCTTAGGATAGTTTAAATCGCTCAAGGCAGTTAAAGCTTCAGATCTGACCGATGATTTTTTGTGATCTGACATCAATGATACAAGTACTGGAATGGATTCTGATAAACCAAATTCTGAAACCGTTTGAATAGCGGAAATAACAACGGAGGATTTTTTATCGCCTAAAAACGCATTCATTTTATTTCCAATTCGTTCTTTGACAGGCTCTTTGTCTCTTTTAATGATGCCTCTATATCTTCCATCTACACGATCGTGTTCGGAAGGCTCTGCCCAAGTGCGTATGGTCTCTAACGCTTCCGATCTCATTTTTTCAGGTGCTGATGTATTTGTAGCATAACGCAAAACGCGATCAAGTGCTTCACTATCTCCAACACGCAAATTAGCATTTATAGCTCTTCTTACCAATGCTTCATTTGAAAACCTACCCTCATCTAGTAGTTGAGCCAAGTCTGGCAATGAAGCTTCTATTGACCAGTCATCATTGATTGCTCTTGCCGCTTCTGTCACTATAAATTCATCTTGATCTCTGAGGAATTTAGACACTTCTGGGGATTGCATTCTCCGCAATGCGACTACTGCTGCAATTCGTAATGCTCTGCTTTCATGATTGGCTAATGCCGCTACTTCATCCGAAGCACCCATTCTAGCCAAAGCTAAACTACCTGCATGTCTCAAATAAACATCTTCATCATCATTGTTAATGAGCATGCGTATGATGGCATCCACTCCAGCTTTATCTTTTGATCGGCCCAATGCTTCGGTCGCAAAAAATTGAACGCGAGGATTGTGATGATTTACTAATGTGACAAGGGTAGTGGAAGAACCATCATAATTCATATCCCCAATTAACTTTGCGGCTTGTGCGATTATCTCTTCATCTGGGTCCGAGAGGAAAGGCGCAAAGTCTTTACCATGCGAATATTGTTTTCTGGTGAACTGTCCCATCCCCCAAAGGGCATGGATTCGTGACAACTGATGTGCTGATGTTTTAGCGTGTTCTTTTAGCAAGTCATATCCTTCATCACCTAAGTCTACCAATGCAAACTGTGCCTTTTGCCTGATCCTCATGTCGGCATAACTCAGAAGCTCTAACAATTGTTTAGATGTTTTTTCGCTGAAGTCGCCTAATATCAATTCTTTGGTTTTGGCCCTAACTTCGGCTAAATCAGTATCAGATTCATCTAGCTTCCATAGCCTGCCTAGCTTTTTCGTTCCCCATCCATCTATCCAATCACCAAAGTATAAAGCACCGTCAGGTCCAAAATCTAATCCAGTAGGTAAAAGGCCTTTAATGACTTCAGTGGTTTGGTCAAGATCAAATCCAGCACCTTTAGGTTTTAGCGTGAATGCATGAATTGGAGAATTAGCTGGCGTACCTCGAAACTCTGCAATAAAGTAATGATCTTTCCATCGACTGCCTAAAGCTGTACCAGGATTATATACCATCCCCGTAGGTCCATTGACATAATTTGTAATTGGCGGTATAATATAAGCGGCTTGTCCATCCCACCTTGGTATGGACATTTTTTCATCCATCCACACTTTGTATGAATTGTTTTTTGGGTCGGTATATTTTCCAAATTGCCAGTTGATTCTCCATCCGCTATCAGAACCATTAACAATATACACGAGTCTTTCTCTCTCTCCTTGATGATCACCATCGTTGTCTTCGGAAATCAGATTGCCATATTTGTCAAATACAAACTCGTGCGTGTTTCTATGGCCAGCAGAAAAGACTTCAAAATTAGTACCATCGGTTTCACATCTTACGATCACGCCTTGGTTGGGATATTTCCATCTTTTTCCACTTTTATCAACTAGATTCATGCCGATATCACCAATACCCCAGTAGAGCCTCCCATCAGGTCCAACTGTCACTCCAGACATCCCGTGGGCACCAAAACCAATATGTACACCAAAGCCATGGGCTAAGGATTCTTTCTTATCTGCGTCGCCATCACCATCAAGGTCTGTTGTTTTCCAAAGATCAGGCCCAACCGCAACATATACATCGTCTCTGAAAAACTCAATACCATTAGCTAGATCAGAAATCTCCTCATTAAAATCTGCCATGTACAGTTGTGCTGTCTCTGCTATGCCATCTTGATCATGATCGGATACTCGCCAAATTTCCTCTTTTTCGACAGTCAAATCTTTCCAATTTAAAACACCATCTTCATTTAAATCTTTCAAGTGTTTCTTGGCTTGCTCGCTGTCGTCGGTAAATGTCTTACGTAAGAAAGCTCGTCGATCTTCTACTGTTTGCCAGGATATGGATTCAGTCATCCAGTCTCTATGGCCTCTGATGTCAAATTCGGAATTCGCAAGCCTATTGCCTTGGGTATAAAATATATCCCCATTTGGTGCCATGCTGATAGCTATCGGATCATGAACAATGGAATCAGAAGCCCATAAAGACAATTCCATACCATCCACCATTTCTACAGCAACTTCATCTCGAATATCCTTGGACAATTGGACTGCTTTTTCTGGAATGACCGCAAGTATAAGTGGCAACTGATCTTCTAACGTTTTATCATCTGGAGAACAGGCTTGAAACCCCAAATAGATTGTACTAATGAATACGAATGTTGTAAATAGTAAAAGACATTTCTTCATGTCGTAGAGTGTTTAACCTAAATATACTCATTATGCATGTAGTGTATACTAAAAGAAGAATGGTTTGACTGATTTATTATATAGAAGTTTTGTCTGTTGTGAAGACGAAAAACGCAGTGAATGCAGGTATTCACGAGTATTTTCAACGATTAGAACAGATAAAAGATCAAGTAAGAAACGGTCAAACTATTTTCATTTTGGTATACTATCAACTAAGCTTATTTATATTGAACTTGCTTGACTTTAAAGTAGAATTGAATTTGCTTTGGTAAAATAGACCGAGAATACTATTCGAAAGAGAGACCTTTGCAGGTGTAAAATTGTCCCAAACCTCTTTCTTTTCGGTATATTTTGTGAACTCTTTCGATAAAATAATATTATAGCAGTAATGACAGGTGCACAATTCCAAGTTATTTTGATTTTCTTCATGCCTTTGATTTTGTTTTTTGTCATCAGGGTAATTCCTGTTGGACAACCACTGAACAGGAAAAAAGTGCATGACTTTATGAGATTTGCCATTATATTCACTTACACTCCTGTATTATTTATTTTCTATGGTTTGGTGACAACAGGCTTTGATACAATGAAAGTTCTTGATGGAGAAACAGTGTATACGATGATGATGAGCATAACAATTATGTTTGGTATCATTATGATGATTGGAGCGGCCATTGGTAAGGCTTTCTATTGGCTCAGTTTTAAGAAGATTATTTAGTTATACAGGATTAAGCAATGATCCGTAGACTCTGAAAAATGACGATCAATTTTTTGATAATCTGACTTTCGAAATTCCAACAAGTGATAAGGCTGTTTTAAAAGCACACGGATATTGAATGAAAAGACTAAGCGTGTTGGATGGCTGGTTCGAAAGTAATTCGCTTTTCCTGTTGGAAGAGCTAGAGATAAACAACATTAAGTCGTATTTTTGGTTTCATAAAGAAAACTGTCGTGATAGATTTACCGATTGTACAAAAGGATACATTGGATTCGCAACCAAAAAAAAATCGCAAACCTGATTGGTTGCGTGTGAAGCTCCCTATAGGAGAGGATTATAAGCGAGTCAGAAAATTGGTAGATGAGTACGAACTACACACCATCTGCCAAAGCGGCAATTGTCCTAATATGGGCGAGTGTTGGGGAGCAGGTACCGCTACTTTCATGATTCTTGGAAATGTCTGTACAAGAAGTTGTTCCTTCTGCGCTGTCAAAACTGGCCGTCCACCTGAGTACGATGAAGATGAACCTAACAGAGTCGCGCAAGCAATTAAACTGATGCAAGTCAAACATGCTGTCATTACTTCAGTAAATCGAGACGAACTTAAAGATAGGGGAGCAGAGATTTGGTATCAGACCGTAGCAAAAACAAAAGAACTCAGCCCTCAAACGACAATCGAAACTTTAATTCCTGATGTCAAAGCAAATTGGGAGGCACTATCTAGAATGATAGAAGGAGGTCAAGAAGTTGTTTCTCACAATATGGAAACTGTCGAAGCACTGTATAGAAAGGTGAGACCTCAAGCCAAATATGCCAGAAGCTTGGAACAAATCAAACGAACAAAAGCAGAAGGCCATCGAACAAAGTCCGGTATCATGGTCGGTGTAGGAGAGACACAAGAGCAGGTTTTTAAAATTATGGATGACCTACTTCAACATGATTGCGATGTATTGACGATAGGTCAGTACCTACAACCTACAAAAATGCATTTGGCAGTTGAAGAGTTTGTGCATCCCGATACGTTCGCTTTGTATAAGGAAGTCGGTCTAGATAAAGGCTTTGACTTTGTGGAAAGTGGACCTTTGGTAAGATCTTCTTATCATGCAGAGCGCCATTTGTAAGTCATGCAATGAACTTCATTTGTCTTTGATGACAAGGTTTGTTGGATGCGATCAGCTACATTAAATTATCATCTATAAGTCGGACGTAAGCTTTTCTACCTTTGCTTTAAATGTCAAAAATTGGTCTTTAAGTTTTTCAAAGTATACTTCTCTTTGTTGAAATCCTTCTCCACTAATTAATACGGATCGTTGTTTGATCTTATCAATCCAACTATATGCATATGTATAGAATTGATTATTTTTAGTCACAATAAAGTGGGGGTAATCAAAACCTAAGAATGTCGAATTTACACTTTCTCCTTTGTGTAAAATCACATTATGATAACTTCCAAATTCGTTTATGTAGAGTTTTAAATCTATTGGTTCCTCTTTTGATTGTGAGTGCCTTTTGCCCTGTAGCGCTATTTCACGGAGGTGATCAATCAATTGTTCAATATCGATTATTAAGCGTTGTATGAACTCGTTACTGTCAAATGCTTTTATCGTGATACAAAAAATAATTTGCTGATATAGGTTGGTAAACATTGTTGGATTCCAGATCTCTGTCACAGGGTGGTTATCGTAGTAGGTGGAAATGTCTGTTCTAAATTTTTCTATCTCCGAATCTAATCTGCTCACATTGGCTATTCTCAGACCGCCCTCTTCCCAATGGAGGTGATTCCACATTGAATATAAAAATGTAAATATGTACTTTTTAGAAATGTAATAGAAGAATGGTAGCTCATTCGAAAGGTAAATCAATTCACTCGATTCTTCCTTGGTTAATGTTTCAAGATATCCCGTGATCAATGATAAAAAATCTACACTCTTAGCCTTTTGCGCGTATAAAAATGGATGAGAAAAACTGATGAATTTATCACCAAAAAAAATATTATCTAATGAAATGTTGAAATGATTCGCAATAAGGATGAGCTGTTCGGTCGTCAATGCCGTCTCACCATTCATCCGCTTGTAAGCTGCTCCCTTACGCAGATTCAGTAGTTCCATAACGGCAGTTACAATGGTTTGATCCGGAAAGAGTGCTCCAATTTTGTTAAAAAACTTGGTTTGTAATAAGGTTTGGCTGTCCATAATTGCTAAAAAGGGTCGATTTTGATGATTTAATTACAGGTAATTTACAATTTGTAAACAACTTAATGGCATGTTCATGGATAAAGTAAAACACACATCATGCTTTCCTATAGATTTGAATTCGGAATTGAAAATCAGCTATATGGAGAAACCACTACTTAACTAAATCATACGATTATGAACATTTATGAAAATAGTAATTCAGCATCCTTTTATATGATGGCATGGATAGCCTTCATTATTTCTAGTGTAGCAATGATATTGGGTATCATTTATCTGGAAACTAATATTCACACAAAAGGCTATTTTGCAATGGGGTATTTTTTCACAATCTCTTCATGCTTCACACTTGCCAAAGTAGTTAGGGACAAACACGAATCAGAAAAATTGATTTCTAAAATAGAAAAAGTCCAGACAGAAAAGTTTATTAAAGAAAATAGTGAGTTTTAAAATACTTGATCAGCAAACAGACTGTCTTATGGATGGTCTGTTTGTTTTTTGCTCTTAATTATAACGCTCAATTTTACTACTCTATGATCCCTTTATGCATCGCCTCTCGTATTAGTCCAACAGAATTTTTGACATTAAATTTTTGGATGAGGTTACGCCGATGAGTTTCAACAGTATTGAGGCTAATGTGAAGAGATTCGGATACTTCTTTGGTCGTCATTTCTTGTGCAATTAAATCAAGGATTTCTTTTTCTCTTCGTGTCAGTGTAGGAATAAAACTCGAGTTAGAATTTTTATTCATCAAACTATTGAGTAAAATTTTATTCGTCTGCTCATTAATGAATGTTTCCCCTTTATAGACGGTTTCTATTGCATTGATTAATTCTTCTTGACAGGTATTTTTCAATAAATATCCTGAGGCACCGTTTTTCAACATCTGCTGGATGAAACTTCCTTTATTTAATGTTGTCAAAGCGAGTACCTTTGTTTTGGGATATTTTTCTGTTACTATTTTACAGGTATCTAATCCATTTAGTATTGGCATGTTTATATCCAATAGTATAACGTCAATTTTATTTTCCTTTAGAATAGATAAGACTTGCTGTCCATTGTAAGCGGTGTGTGTGACATTGATGTGTTTGTATCCATTAAGAAGTTCGACAAGTCCTTGAATTAGAACTTGGTGGTCGTCTGCAATAAGAAGTTTGATCATGTTTCTTTAGTTATTAGGATAAATTATTTGGTATGTTAATCTGGACTGTTGTACCGACACCAAGTACAGAATCCAATTCAAATGTTCCATTTATATACTGTATTCTTGATTCCATGTTTTTTAGCCCGAGTCCTTGATCGTCATTTAGATTATTAATGTTGAATCCATTCCCATCATCCTCTAGATAGATTATTGATTTAATGTTGTCTGTAGAAAACTGCACGATTATGTTTGATGCATGTGCATGTTTTCTGGTATTATTTATAAATTCTTGAATCACTCTGTACAACATGATTTCTTGAGTTTCTGTCATCTTATAAATTCCTAGGTTGATCACGTTAATATTTATGTCAGAGGTGTATTCTGCTATATCTCGTATAGCTTCAACAAGTCCAAGTTTTATCAGTGAATCAGGCATCATATTGTGTGCAATTTTTCTGACTTCAGTACAAGCATTGTCTATCATTGAACTTGTTTGCTGGTAGACATTCATGGATTCAAGAGCGGCTATTTCTTTTTGGATGATTCCGAATTTTAGTTTGATTGTAGACAACAAGCCACCAAGTCCATCATGAAGGTCTCTTGCAATACGAGTGCGTTCAGCTTCTTGCCCTTCGATCATTGAAGACATCGATAGAATTTGTTTTTCTTTTTCAAGTTGAGTGATACGTTGAGCATTTAAATCTGCTTCTCGTTGTGCTATTATTTTATTTTTCCGAGCCCGTTGGTGTAGAAATAGATACATTGCCGCACCAAGGAGGCCTAGTAATGAAGTTGCTCCAAGCGTCAGTTGATTTGATAGATTTTGTTTTTGGATGGTTATTTGTTGGTCTTTTATTTCGATGTCTTTTTGTGCAGTTTCGTATTGGATTTGAATTTTTTTAATATCCTCATATCTTTCATTAAAAATAATGGAGTCCTTTAACGTATGATACTTTTCTAAGTGTTCAAAAGCTTGAATTGGCATATCAAGCGCTTTATAAGTATCTGCAATTAATTTGTGGATTTTGATTTCATAAGTAGCTACTTTAAATTTAGAATGAAGAGATAAAGCATCCAATCCGTATTCAAGAGCTTTTTTATATTTTTTAAGTTTATAATGATAAACTCCATTAAGTAATGAAAATTGCATCCTTAAATTATTGTATTCAAAAGAATCTAAGAATAATTCTAGTTTATCTAAATAGATTTTTAAATTTTCAAAATCTTCCGTTTTGGTATATATATCTGCTAAGTTGCTCAAGGATTGCCCATGAATATGATAAAATCCTTTTTGTTCACTTAATAATTCTGACGACTTTAGATTTTTTATTGCAAAATCGATGCTATCTAATTGCGTGTAAGAAATAGACATATTGTACCTTATACTGGCAATAGAGTAAGTGTCGCGTATCTCTTCTGATTTTGTAAGAGCTTCTTTATATAACTTAATGGATTCATGATAATCTTCAATACGTTCTAAGCAGACTCCAATAGCTTCTAAAATAAAAATTTCTCTTTCTTCTGCATTAAGGTCACTTGCATGTTGTAATGCAATATAATTTTGTTCAATTGCTGCTTTATGATCTCCACTCAAACTGTGATATTTGGCTATTGCATAGTGAATTTTTAATCTTCCAAGTGTATCAGTCGCAGCGTAATAATTTTTTTTGGCCTTATTTAATAGGATGAACGTGGTGTCTAGTTTTCCTTCATTCATGAAGTAGTACCCCAGATTCATATAGGACCTACCAATCAAAACTAGATTATTAAGTTGAGTAGATTCCTCTAATGCTTGATTATATAGTAATAGTGCTGAATCCCGATTAGTCGCTTCAATAATATCTGCAGAATCAATGAGTCTTTCTATTTTGATGGAATCTATACTGAAAATAGATTGTGAGTAAAAAACAAGGAAGACTATCGTTAAAAGACATTCTTTTGTCCAAAAGAGATTTTGGGTTATACTTGTAGAAAGTAGCAGGCTGTCAATTCTTCTCATAGCCAAAAAGGAAGTTTTACTTAAGTTACAATTATCCTATTGAAAAATACTTATCATTCTTAAGATTTATGATAGGGGTTTTGAATTATGCATTGATGGCTTCTGTGTGCTTTCGAGAGTTGTTAGGGATTATGGTATTGTTCAATAAAGCCAATAGAGCATAATTTGTATTGTATGGCTTAAGGGATGTATGTCGAGATGTATCCAGTCCGGTTATGAGTTAGGCTATATAAACACAGAGAATTTTAGAATAGAGAGACTCCTTTATCTTATTCTAAATATATGTCGAGTAGATTCCTCTCACATCACAGAATTCCGTGATATTGAAAACTCATGGTATTCAGTGAGATTGACTTTTTTAAATCAAAAAAAGACACATTGTAATGACTTTTGACTCAAAAAATATGGAGTCAACGGACATTGTAAACACTAAAACATATTATGCCAGCCATAGTTATTTAAAATTCCAGACCTTCCACAAGCTTTTAATTTTTCATCATCAGAATCTAAATACACCTGACCTACGCTGCTCGAATTACATGTTCCTGGTGGATCAGACATCGGCCAAAATCTAGCAGTACCATTTGCCAAAACAGAAAAGCTTGTCGTACCAGCCGATCGGAGATGTAGATCTCCGCCATTATTATTCACATCTCCCATAGCAATACTATTATCAGTACCACTACGTCTGATGACTTCATCCATATTGCCATTAGAATCCATCATCCTCAAATGTGAGTTTCTACTGACATTTAGATTCTTCGGATGAATCTGTAAATCGCCATAAATGGTTAGTACTTTATTATCGAATTCACCAGTTACCAATCTGTTAAAACTAGTGCCTCCACCTAAGAAGAAAAAGTTTGATACATCGCTGTAGGTCCCAATATCTGTGCCTAAGAAAACATTATTGTGGCCAGTGACATTCGCACCAGAAGAACTGCCGATGAATACATTGTTGGAACCTGCTTTCCTGCCTGCACTATAACCTATACTTGTGTTATTGCTACCAGAAGTTTCTTGACCAGCATCATAGCCTATGGCGACATTCCGGTTTCCACCTTTTATATTTTCTCCTGCCATCGAACCAACAAATGTATTTGAAGTTGCTCCATTGATGACCCTACCTGCAAATCGACCTATGGCGACATTACTGCTTCCAGGGTTGTTACCTGGAGCAAGAACATTAGTTCCGTAGCCTGCTTTATGTCCTATAAATATATTCGAACCTCCAGTATTTTCTGTTCCGGCTTCATGCCCTACAAAAGTATTCGAACCAGATGCATTATTCTTCCCTGCTTCTTGACCAATAAAGACATTGTTCGAAACCGCTTTAGTACCAGCATTTTTTCCAATGGCTATATTATTTACACCGCTATTGATATTTATGCCAGCACTTGCACCTATGGCGATATTATTATTTCCATTTCTAATGTTTAAACCAGCATTTCTACCAATGGCGACATTATCTTGTCCGGCAAAAGTGACTTTGCCTGCATCTTCACCGATAAAGGTATTGCCTACGCCAGTGGATATCGAATTTCCTGCTAATTCTCCAATGAGGACATTGTCGTTGCCATCATCAAGATGCAGTCTGGTAGAACCACTGGAGGCTTCTTCTAATCTCATGACTGGTCGATCATTAATTTCAAATTCGATTTGATCCGGAAAGCTGTTACCAAATTCTTTTAGCCTGATTCCAGTATCTCCATCAGAATCTTTGATCCCATCTTGTAGGATAAGTGCCTTCCATACGGAGCCATTAAAATATTCATATTGTTGTGTTGATGTATTGTAAATGATCTGTGCAAATGACGAGCTTCCAGCGACTGGTCGATCAGCCATGCTAGGAACGACAATACCGTCTGGCTTTAACTCCACTTCTAGCTGGGCGAAGAGAGTTGTGCTACACGCTATACAGATTATCGCCATTAAGTGAGTTATGTTTTTTTTGAAGGACTTGCTCATGAACTTTTTGATTTGAATGTTTTGATTTAGCATTGGTTTAATTGAGTAGTGATTCATAGTTATTTGGTTATGGCTTGTGTACCCGGATACTGTTTTAATATTCATTTTCATTTTGGTATACATCAGACATTTTATTCTTTGATGCTGTAAAATTGAGGCTTATCAGTTATCTCTAGATCACAGAAAACCATGAAATTGAAAAATCACGGTATTCTGTTATACCCAGCGCACTTGAGTGTGCCCCATTTACTACTGCCCATTTTATCAATATCTGCGTTGCAAAGCCTCGTAATAGCACCACTATTCCTACGTTTTACGCCTCGATCTTGAAAAAATGGCCTCATAGTTAACAGATCATACTCAAATCCGATGGGTATAGATGTAGTATTGCCTAATAGAATTTCTAGCATAATTTCTAACATAGTGTGATCACTTAAGATCAAAGAGTGAAGGAGGGAAAACTGAGGAAAAGGTCTCTGCACCTTCTCTGCACCTCGAAAACCCTCTAGGTTGAAATGCTCTTTCGATTCATTATAAAAATAACCAACCCAATCGCTGGTCCAATAAATAGGTAAATAAAAAGTCGCTCAATATCTATGGTTTGTCGCATATAATTCAAGAGCTGGATGCTAACAATGCTGATGAAAAATCCAACGCATGTCACAATAGTCAACGCACTTCCTTTGACATCTGCAGGAGCAGAGATTGCAACTGAAGTGGAAAATAATGGTGAGTCAGCAACAACAGAAAAGCCCCAAATAAATAGAAAAATAAGCACAACTGCCTTGTTGCCTTGGCCGAAAACAAATGGAGACAACAGGCAACAACAAAATGATATTAGTAAAAATAGAAATGCCATTCGTTGGACACCGTAGTGCTTAGATAAATAGCCTCCAGCGATACAACCTAATGCTCCAATAGCAATAACCAAAAATGAAAGCATGGAATGGTTGAAGCCCGTATCGAATGTCAGACCGATCACTACAGGCACAAACGCCCAGAAAGCATACAACTCCCACATATGTCCAAAGTAGCCGATCGCCGCAGTGGCAAAAGCTTTATTTTTTAATAAGCTTTTCACATTTTTCATTTTCCAACCAGCTCCTTTTTTTCGATAAGGTCCATCAGGCACAAAAATGTAAATACAGAATCCGCCAATAATAGCGATACTCGAAATTGTAAGGAGGCCTGTCTCCCAAGGCAATGATCCTCCAAATGCTTTTAATAAATGAGGCAGTGCGGTCCCCATGACAAGTGCACCAACTAAATAACCAAGTGATACACCTAGTCCTTCTTTGTAATAATCCGCGGCTATTTTCATGCCCACAGGGTAAATTCCCGCAAGGAAAAAACCAACAATAAACCGGATCGAAAGTAGACTAGTTAAGGTATTGCCCTTATAAATAATGAGCGCATTAATCAAAGCGGCTCCAAGGGCAGAAATCAGAAATACTTTTGAAGGAGAAAATTTATCTGCAATGGCTAAAACTCCAAAAAAGAGAGTGCCTGTTATAAAACCAAATTGAACTGCTGATGTCAATTCACCTAATGCACTTTCTTGCAATCCAAATTGAGCGATCAAGTCATTGATGATGGCGTTTGTAGCAAACCATAATGATGTACAACAGAATTGGGCAAATACAATGATGACTAATATAAATGTCCTTGATTTCATTGCTCTCTTTAATCCAGAATCTGCTGAGCTATAAAATGTGCATTCCTAACTGCGCCGTCCATATATCCAGGATATTGATCTGCTGTTTCTGAACCACCAATAAAAAATCGATTATTAAAATAGGATTTCCTGTAGTTTACATGCCCGTTGTGCTGATGAGGTAAAACATGATGGTCATATGTCACATAGGTAAAAGAGTCTTGAGACCAAACTTTTTCTTCATAATGAACATAATTATCTACTTGTTCGCCATAGTATTTTTTTAATTGACTCAAGACTTTTTGTAAACGTTGGTCTTTGGTCAATGAAAAGTAATTGCCATTTAAAAATCCTTTCAACGCATAACGTTCTTTTCCTTTGTTCGAATGATCATACATTTCAGGAATCGGTCCTACATTGCTGACGATGGTTCCACTTAAATTACCTTCTTGCCAAAATGGCGCTTTATAATGTATCCCTATTTTTATAGATTCTCCCATCCACGTATGTGTAGACTTCATTAACTCGCTTATGTCTTCTGGAAGATTTGGTGTTATGTCAATGGTATTTGCCAATAAATTTGGAGGTAGGGTAGAGATGACTTTTGAACAATTTAGCACTTGGTTTTGGGTAGTCACTGATATTTCGTTTTCTGTAAAGCGTAAAGATTTCACCACTTCATTTGTTAGAATGGTGGTACTCGTAGATAACTTATCATGAAGTGCAGTAATTAATTTTGACGACCCATTTTTGATACGGTAGCTTGGGTCATTATTTGGTGGCAACTGTACAATCTGAGGAGGACTTGTGGAAATGGCTTCGTATACAGCTGTAGTACCCATCTCCTGTTCCATGATGTCAATGTTTAGTTCTTTCAAGAGTTGCAGTAGAGTATTGTGTTTTTTGCCAAGCCAGGTGGCACCCATTTCCATAGTTGTTAGGTCATCTTTAGTAATGGTATGTATTCTTCCTCCAATTCTGTTTCTCCCTTCTATGATGGTAATGTTAAGGCCTTTGTCTCTTAAAAGATAGGCAAGTGTGAGTCCTGTCAATCCTGCTCCAATGATGATGATGTCTGTCATATGTTTGTTACGTTGCTGTAAAATAGGGAAAAGGATGTCCCAATTTGGTTTTCGCTATTATAAATACTGGATTGTGAAAGTTGACAGACAATTAGTAGTACAGGATTTAACTGCAAGTGGATAATTAATTATATGTATATGCCGTGTCGATAGGTACGGAATATTTGTAAACGACTATACTCTATATTGTAATATAATGTTTTTTACCTACGGCACAACGATTTTATATGTGTGTAATGACTACCATATTTAGTCCCTATGGGGCTATATATACACAGACTGAAATTTCACTCTTAGAAAATCAATAATAAAAATCTTTCTGCTGACCTCATTGTGCGATTAGAGTCAATAATTGTCCCGTAGGGACGACCTGTGGGTAATGTAATTAATTGAATGTATATGCCGTGCTGCTAGGTACGGAATGTGTTTGGACGACTATGCTCTTTATGGTGAGATCACGTTTTGTACCTACGGCACAACGATTTTATGTGTGTGTAATGGCTACCCATATTTAGTCCCTATGGGACTATTTGTACCTACCGCACAACCATTTTATATGTGTGTAATGACTACCCATATTTAGTCCCAATGAGACTGTTTATATACAGACTGAAAATTCACACTCAGAAAACCAATAATAAAAATCTGTCTGATGACCTCATTGTGCCATTAGAGTAAATAATTGTCCCGTAGGGACGACATGTGGGTAGTGTAATTAATTGAATGTATATGCCGTGCCGTTAGGTACGGAATGTGTGTGGACGACTATACTCTATATTGTAATATCATGTTTTTTACCTACTGCACAACGATTTTATGTGTGTGTAATGGCTACCCATATTTAGTCCCTATGGGACTATTTGTACCTACGGCACAACGATTTTATATGTATGTAATGACTACCCATATTTAGTCCCTATGGAGCTATTTATACACAGACTGAATTTCACACTCAAAAAAATCAATAATAAAAATCTTCTGCTGACCTCATTGCGAAAAGTAGGTTTAGACGATCACTGATTCAAATTCAACATTCGATCCTTATAAAACAACAACATATTCAATACGTCAGAATAATCTTCTTTCTTCACTTTTACATCGGTCAACTTTGGGAGATGCTGAGCAAAATATATCTGGTTATTGGCCATTTCGAACAGATTACTAGCGAAGGCATGTGGGTAAGGAAATAGTGGTTCGATTTCATGAACCACATCAGCTACTTTCTGCGTCAGCTTTTTATAACTCTTGAAGAAGCCTTCTTTATTTTCTTTATCTACCTTTTTTGTATGATAGGCTTTGGCAGATTCTTCTATGATGATGTGATGCAATTTTTTCTCATTGACAAAATCTACCTTAGGATTCTTTTTAGTGGCGTCAACAAAATTTTCTATGATGATGTCCAATCGCTTGTTAGGATCATCGATGTTTTTTGTATTGTAATCGATCAAATAGATAACCCAATTCCAATACCAGACTACTAAGTATAGCAACAACAGATGCTTGTTCTGAAAGTATCTGTAAAGTGAAGTCTCGTTTGAACCCATCTTGATAGCTAGCTTTTTGAATGTGAATTGTTCAAAACCTATTTCTTCAATAAGATTTATGCTGTTGCTGATGATGTCTCTTCCAAGACTGGTTTGTAAGGGGTCTCGAAGAGCAAGACCATCGGGGATAATTATGTCTGATGTAATGATCACAACATAAAAGTAATATTTTTCTTACTTTTCTTTAAACAATTATTACTTTCGCACCGTTAAGTAAAAGTGTTTTTAATATTAGTATTACTTACATTTCAATAATGCCATTTTTTCACTTTATAATTACTTAAATGCAGACATACGTACAAAATCTCAAAAATGACATTCCAGCTTCAATAATCGTGTTTTTAGTGGCCGTGCCCTTGTGTCTCGGTATAGCACTAGCTTCAGGTGCACCTTTATTCTCTGGTATAATTGCAGGTATCGTTGGCGGTATCGTAGTAGGAGCCTTAAGTGGTTCTCAACTTGGTGTCAGTGGTCCGGCAGCGGGTTTGGCCGTTATCGTCTTAACAGCGATATCAGACTTAGGAGCATTCGATGCCTTTTTATTAGCAGTTGTTTTTGCTGGGATATTCCAGTTTATACTTGGTGTTCTTAAAGCTGGTATTATAGGATATTATTTTCCAAGCTCTGTAATCAAAGGCATGTTGGCTGGTATCGGAGTTATCATCTTTTTGAAGCAGATACCTCATGCCTTGGGATACGATGGTGACTATGAAGGCAATTTGGCGTTTACACAAGCTGATGGCCATAATACACTGTCGCAGTTTTATTACATGTTTGAAGGGATTACACCAGGAGCAGTGCTTATTTCTGCTATTTCCATTGCCATTTTAGTGTTGTGGGAGCAGAAGTTTATGAAAAAAATTGGCCTATTTAAACTCATACAAGGACCATTGGTGGTAGTTGCGTTAGGTATCCTATTAACAATGGTATTTACAAATACAAGTTTAGCCTTAAAAGCAGAACAAGTGGTATCCATTCCAGTGGCAGGAAGCTTTTCAGGATTTTTAGATTTATTTACATTTCCAGATTTTAGCCAATGGACGAATCCTAAAATTTATACAATAGCCATAACGCTCGCAGTCGTGGCATCACTGGAGACATTACTTTGTCTAGAAGCTACGGATAAGCTTGATCCCTTAAAAAGAGTATCTCCAGCTAATAAAGAATTGCGGGCTCAGGGTATTGGTAATCTTGTATCAGGATTGATCGGTGGTCTTCCTGTTACTCAAGTGATTGTAAGAAGTTCCACAAACATATTATCGGGTGGCAAAACAAAAACTTCTGCAATTTTGCATGGTTTTGTATTATTAGGTAGTGCAGTTGCATTACCGAATGTGCTAAATATGATACCTTTATCTTGCTTAGCTGCCATTCTTTTCTTGGTTGGATATAAATTAGCAAAACCAAGTTTGTTTAAAGAAATGTGGAATAAAGGTATGACGAATTTTATACCATTTATCGTTACGATTGTCGGTATAGTGTTGACAGACTTGTTGATTGGAATTGGAATAGGAATGGCTGTGGCAATATTCTTTGTCCTGTATGACAATTATAAAAAGCCATTTTTGTTTGAGTCTGATAAGAATGTTGGAAGCGATGGTGAAATAGTGTTACGATTAAGTGAGGATGTGACATTTTTAAATAAAGCAAATATTCAGAGAGCTTTGAACGTTATCCCTGATAATAGTAAAGTGGTGATTGATGCTTCGAAAACAATTGATATTCATCAAGATGTCATTGAAATAATTGAAGAATTTGAAATAAATGCCAAAGAGAGAAATGTTGATGTCGATATCATAGAAAGAGATGTCAAAAAAATAATTACCTCTCCAAATGTTGTATTGGAAAATACAGTGAGATCATTTGACCTAGAACCAGAATTAGCTAATTAAATAATACTATAAAATTATGATAGATAACAGTCTAACACAAACAAAAGAATCCCAGTCTGGATTATCAGCATCTGATGCTGTACAGATATTAAAGGACGGCAATAGCAGATTCGTAAATAAAAGTCCAATAAGCAGAAACTTGGTAGGGCAGGTTCAAGATACAAGTACTGGACAATACCCTTTTGCAGCAGTTGTCAGTTGTATTGATTCACGTATTCCTACAGAGGTCGTTTTTGATCAAGGTATTGGAGATGTATTCAATGCTCGTGTTGCTGGTAATTTTGTCAATGTTGACATCCTCGGCAGTTTAGAGTTTGCTTGTAAAGTGGCTGGATCTAAGTTAATCGTTGTTATGGGACATACCTCTTGTGGTGCCGTTAAAGGAGCTTGTGATCACGTCGAGCTAGGTAACTTGACTGATATGTTGAGTAAGATTCATCCTGCAATGAAAAATATAAGCACTCCAGAAGGAACTGACCGTAGTTCTGCAAATATCGAGTTTGTCAATAAGGTAGCTGTTGAGAATGTAAAATTAAATATCCAAAGAATTAAAGATGAAAGTAGCGTATTGAATGATATGTTTACTGCAGGAGAAATTGACATAGTTGGAGCAATGTATGACGTCAAGGATGGTAGTGTCAATTTCTTATAAGTCATTATGCGAATTATAAGTTATTGTATTATACTCATTTTTCTAAACCCTGTTTTGGGAAGTAGCCAACCTAGTGATTTAGGTAATTGGTATTTACTGTTTGGGAATAAAAAACTAAATGATAAAATCAATTGGCATCACGAGGTCCAATATAGAAATTATAATATAGCTGGAGACTTAGAACAATTGCTTCTTAGAACGGGGTTGGGATATGATTTGGGAGATAATGCAAATCTCTTACAAGGCTATGGATTTATTCGTAGTGAGAATTACATTAATGATGAAGATAAGGCGGTTGTTAATGAACATCGATTGTATCAGCAATTTATTGCCAAGCAGACTGTTGGTAAACTTAGAATGCAACATAGGTATAGATTTGAGCAACGTTTTGTTGAAGGTGACTTCAGGCTTCGATTCAGATATTTCTTAGGTCTTGGCTATCCGTTATGGAAAGCAACCGAGTCTGATCAGGAATTTTATTTATCTGCGTATAATGAAATATTCTTAGACCCAGATGGTAATGCCTTTGACAGGAATAGGACTTATGGTGGATTAGGCTATAAATTAAATAACAGACTGCGATTTGAATTGGGTTATATGAATCAATTTTTGAATGGCTTGAGTCGTGACCAATTAAATGTCGTTACCTTTTTTAATTGGTGATATACCCAACGAATTTGAGTGTGAGCTGTTAATTGCACCAAAATGAAAATAGTTTGACCGTTTCTTACTTGATCTTTTATCTGTTCTCATCGTTGAAAATACTCGTGAATACCTGCATTCACTGCGTTTTTCGTCTTGACAACAGACAAAACTTTTAAGTAATAAATCAGTCAAACCATTCTCCTTATATGAGGCCATTTTTCAAGATCAAGGCGTAAAACGTAGGAATAGTGTTGCTATTACGAGGCTTTGCAACGCAGATATTGATAAAATGGGCAGTAGTAAATAGGTCACACTCAAGTGCGCTGGGTATAAGTAATTTAGAATGGCGTGATAATGTTTTCATTGTCTTCTACTGTCGGGATGTATTTCTCAACTGAATCAGCAATTATATTTATCAATTGCCTTAGCAGTCTTTTCTTAATAAAATGCTTATGTGTAATGATGCCAATTTTGCGCATAGGTACAGGGCCCTCTAGTTCGAATAAAGATGCTTTGTTTAATTGTTTGTTTTTTGAGACAGCGAGTCTTGGCAATAAGGTGACACCCTTGTTTTGTTTGACCATTTCTATTAAAGTGAAAATTGATCCACAATTATAAGTCAAATTTCCATTTATCTTTTTTTGTTGTCTCAACTCACAAATTTTACCAACCTGATTCCGCAAGCAATGTCCCTCTTCTAATAGCCACAGTCTTTCTATATCAATCTCATTGACTTTATAAAACTTGTCTGTCATATTCTTTTTCTTTCCACAATCGAATAAAAGAAAGTCTTCTTCATATAAATCATATTCGAGTAATTGGTTATTATCCAGCGGTGTGGAGACAATACCTATATCAATATTGCCAGCAATAATCTCATCCACTGTTGTCTCTGTTGTCAATTCATGTACGGTCAATTCTGCTTTGTCGAATTGTTTAGATAATTTATCCAGTATAAGCGGATAAAGGTATGGTGCTACAGTAGGGATGCATGCGATATTTAATTCTCCAGTTTCGACTCCCTGTAGCTCATTTATCCGTTCATCCAAAAGTTGATATTCCCGATTCAAGCTTCTGAGTTGGGTTAGAATTTCATCACCTTTGGGCGTTATACTCACTGGCCTTGTTGTCCGGTTAAATATTTGAATACCATATTGTTCTTCTACTTTGGCAACCATCGCACTTAATGTGGATTGTGTGACAAAGCAATCATCTGCAGCTTTCCCAAAACTTTTCCATTTGGCAACAGCTAGTATATATTCTAATTGACTTCGATTCATCTAGTATTGATAAAAACGATATAAATATAGAAATATTCGTTTTTATCAATAATAATATGACTGTATATTTGTATAATCTAAATCGAGCTCATCAATAATTATAATTAAAACATTTAACGATATGCAAAATAATGATCATTCTTCCGAAAATGGCACTGGCAAATGCCCATTCATGAGTGGAATTCTTAATCAAAGTGCTGGAGGTGGTACAGCTAATAGAGACTGGTGGCCAAATCAATTAAAATTAAATATTTTAAGACAACATTCTGAAAAGTCAAATCCGTTTGATGAGGACTTTGATTATGCTGCTGAATTTCTCAGCCTTGATTTAGATGTGGTGAAAAAGGACATCGAAAAAATAATGACAACGTCACAAGATTGGTGGCCTGCAGATTATGGCCATTATGGCCCTCTGTTTATCAGAATGGCATGGCACAGTGCTGGTACATATCGTATCGCAGATGGTCGAGGAGGTGCAGGTGCTGGAACACAGAGATTTGCTCCATTGAATAGTTGGCCTGATAATGCCAATTTGGATAAAGCAAGATTGTTGTTATGGCCAATAAAAGAAAAATACGGAAGAAAAATTTCGTGGGCTGACTTAATGATCTTAACTGGACATTGTGCTCATGAATCAATGGGACTAAAGATGTATGGTTTCGCAGGTGGAAGAGAAGATGTGTGGGAACCTAATCAAGATGTCTATTGGGGGTCAGAAACAGAGTGGTTAGGTGACAATCGATATACAGGAGACAGAGAATTGGAAAATCCACTTGGAGCGGTTCAAATGGGACTCATTTATGTCAACCCTGAAGGCCCTAATGGTAATCCAGATCCTGTTGCGGCAGCGAGAGACATCAGAGAGACATTCGGCCGTATGGCAATGAATGATTATGAAACAGTCGCCTTGATAGCTGGTGGTCATACATTTGGCAAAACACATGGTGCTGCTAGTGATGCTGAATTTGTCGAAGCCGAACCTGCCGGTGCTGGTATTGAAATGCAAAGCATGGGTTGGAAAAATAATTATGGAACTGGTCGTGGTGCTGATACAATCACAAGTGGCCTCGAAGGTGCTTGGACAAATACGCCAGCCAAATGGAGCCATTCTTTTTTTCAAAATCTATTTGGATATGAGTGGGAATTGACAAAGAGTCCAGGTGGCGCTCACCAATGGAAGCCTGTCGATAACGGTGGAGCCGGTACAATACCAGATGCACACGATCCAACAAAGACACACGCACCGTTTATGCTGACAACAGATCTTGCCTTGAGGTTTGATCCTGCATATGAAGAAATTTCAAGAAACTTCTTAGATAATCCAGAAGAGTTTGAAGAGGCTTATGCGAAAGCATGGTACAAATTAACTCATAGAGATATGGGCCCAGCTGTGCGTTACTTGGGCAAAGAAGTACCCACAGAAGAATTGATCTGGCAAGACCCTGTGCCTGCAGTTGATCACGAAATAGTTGGAGACGCAGAAGTGGAAACACTCAAACAATTAATAGCTACTTCAGGTTTGTCAGTATCCGAACTAGTATCTACGGCATGGGCATCAGCATCAACATATAGAAACTCAGATAAAAGAGGAGGTGCTAATGGTGCGAGAATTAATTTATCTCCACAGAAATTCTGGGAAGTAAATAATCCTTCTCAGTTGTCATCAGTTTTACAAAAACTTGAGGCGATTCAGGATGAATTCAATACCACAAATGGTACAAAGAAAATATCTCTTGCTGACTTGATTGTTTTAGCAGGAAGTGTAGGGATCGAGAAAGCTGCCAAAGAGGGTGGTTTTGATAAGACGGTTGATTTCACCCCAGGCAGAACAGACGCAAGTCAAGAGCAAACAGATGTTGACTCATTTGCTGTCCTTGAACCCGTTGCTGATGGCTTTCGTAATTATTTGAAGAAAAAATACAGTGTATCAACAGAAGAATTATTGGTAGACAAGGCACATTTATTAGGCTTGACTGTACCTGAAATGACAGTATTGGTAGGCGGTATGAGAATGTTGGGTACAAATGCAGATGGCTCTTCTCATGGTGTCTTTACTGAAAATCCAGGTGTATTATCAAATGACTTTTTTGTAGCCTTAATGGATTTCAATACAGATTGGACAGCGATTGACGATCATGGCGAAACATTTGAAGGAAAGGATAGAATATCTGGTAAAGTAAAATGGACTGCTACAAGAGCTGATCTGATTTTTGGTTCGAATTCTGAGTTGCGGGCAATTGCAGAAGTCTATGGAAGCGCTGATGGTAAGAAGCGTTTTGTCAATGATTTTATAAAAGCATGGGTGAAAGTAATGAATGCAGATAGGTTTGATATTTAAAAGTAAAAGGTGTTGATAATCAGTTGCAGATGGGAGTGGTCAGGGACGGCCACTCCCTCATTTGAAGGCATCTCGCCTCAGATGTGTGAAGGGTCCTTGCAGGCGTATCGCCTCAAGATTCAATAATTATAAGACACATTGCTTCTGAAATTATAAGAGCATTACTTCAAATAAAAGCGTCTCTCTTTAAATAGTAAAAAGACATCCACCATCAGTTTGTACATGCTTATGTTTGACGCGATACATCTGCAAACACCTATTTCAATAACTTTAAATTCGATTTTTTAAATAGAGAATTATACGCTTTAAATCCGTCTACTATTTTTTCTTGCGCAGATTTTACTTCTTGATATTCTGTTTTTAAGTCACTCAATCGACTTTTCATTCCATCGGTAATGGTTGGAATCATACCGCCCATTCGATCCATTAAATCGCTACATTCTGCTGATAATTTATTGGGAAAATTAATGACATCTTGGAATGTCTTTTGCTTGGGTTGCAACACTAATTTTTCCCAGTCAGCTAATTCTTTAGATAAGTCTTTGCCGTAGTTTATCAATTCTTCAGCATCCTCCTCATCTTCAAATAATTTTTGGACTGTGTTGATGCGCTCTTTAGTTTGATGCATGTCCGCTGCTGATTCTTGTAAGTCTCTTGCCATTTCTTCTGCTGCAGTAATGAGTTTGTATTGAGCATCATATTCTTGTTGGCTCGCTTTTATTCTTGGATCAGCCAATAACACTGCTTCAGTAGTCAAGGTGTTATCTCCTGCTGACAAGGATACAGTATAGGTACCTGGTGGAACCATCGGCCCGCTATAGCCGCCCAGTAAAAATCTGCCGTCCACGCCTTTCATTTGTTCTTTGCGCATATCCCAGTTGATTCGATTCACACCTTTTTTTCTAGCTAATTTTTTTGGTTTCGATGGGCCGCCAGGATAAGACTTAAATGCTTTTTCTGCATTGCTCGAATACGTTCGGAGTGTGTTGCCATTTCCATCTTGAATGGTCATCACCAAATCAACAGAATCAGGTAAGTTGTCAGAAACGTAATAGTCAATCAATATCCCTGTTGCAGGATTCTGTCCTAGATTTACATCTCGTCTTCCTCCCGTACTTAAGCGATAACTTGGCTTTGGAGTAAATAGCACGATGTCATCATTGGGATCACCTCCTTGTTGTAAGCAAGATAAATCATCAAGTATCCAGAAAGATCTTCCGGAGGTAGCAACCACCAAGTCATTGTCTCTGAAGGTCAAATCAGTAATTGGACAATGAGGCATATTCAGCCGAAAGGTTTTCCAATTTTGGCCGTCGTCCTCCGATATGTAAATACCGCTTTCTGTTCCTGCAAAAAGTAGTCCTTCTGCTTTTTCATCTTCTCTAACGACTCGGACATAATCTTCAGCATCGATCCCATTCACTCTCTTTTGCCATGTTTTCCCATAGTTTTCAGTGACATAAATCATCGGACTAAAGTCGTTGAATTTATATTTGGTAACAGCAGCATACGCTTTTGCAGGATTGTGAGGCGAGACATCAATCGCATTTATGAGTGCTTCACCAATACCTGGTGGAGTTACATTTTGCCAATTTTCACCTGCATCAGTACTCACATGAATAAGGCCACAATCACTTCCCGCCCATAACACATCCGCTGAGTGTGGCGACGCTTCAAGGTAGCTGATTGTATTGTATACTTCTCCGCCAGCACCTTCATTGGTATAAGGAGCTCCACCAGGACCTTGTTTTGCCTTGTCATTGTTGGTTAAGTCTGGACTTATTTCTTCCCAAGTAACTCCGCCATTGGTTGTGCGCAGCACATGATTGCCGCAATGATAGATGGTGTTCGGATCTTGTGGAGAAGCGACGATTGGAGCATTCCAGTTAAACCGATATTTCATTTCACTTGGTGTCCAACCTAGACCGACAGTAGGGTAGGCAAGGATGTCCGTTTGTTCTTGAGTCTCTCTATCCATGACGCTAATATTTCCTTGATAACAGCCACCATAAATTTGAGTAGGGTTGTCAGGGTCAAAAGCTAAAAAAGCACTTTCGCACCCAGGACCATTAAACCAATCTTTCCAGCCTATTCCAGGTGAGCCTGTTCGACCAGCTGTTACGATTGAGGAATTGTCTTGCTGACCACCGTATACATTGTATGGAAAAACATTGTCTGTAATGACTCTATAGAATTGAATGGTCGGTTGATTTTGTTGGGATGACCAAGTGCTTCCGCCATTGAAAGTAACGCAAGCGCCACCGTCATTTAGTAATAAAATATTGGATGGGTTTTCTGGATTGATCCACATATGGTGCTGATCACCGTGTGGATTGCGGATTGTCTTAAATGATTTGCCACCATCCGTAGATTTGAGCATCGGTGCATTCAGCACATACACGACGTCTTCATTTTGTGGGTCTGCAAAAATCTCTATATAGTACCACGCACGTGCCACCGTTATTCTGTCTTTCGTTGTTTGCTTCCAAGTCTTGCCGCCGTCATTGGATCGATACACACCTGCCTTTTCTCCTTCTGCTTCAATGTTGGCATAGACCACTTGTGGATTCGCTGGCGAAATATCTACTGCAGTTTTACCCAAGTCAGCAGGTAGTCCCTTCGTGACGGTTTCCCAATTTTCTCCTCCATCTGTTGATTTGTAAATAGCAGATCCTTTACCACCACTTACCACTTGCCAAGGCAGTCGTCGGTGGTCCCACATACTCGCAAATAGTATCATCGGATTAGAAGCATCCATGGCTAGGTCTGCTGCGCCTGTGCGATTGTCAACATACAATACTTTTCGCCACGTTAGTCCACCATCCATAGATTTATAAACACCTCTGTCTTGACTGTCTCCGTGTACAGCACCTTGAACGGCCACAAATACCACATCAGCATTTTGTGGGTGTACCCGTATTTCAGAAATGTGTCTTGAATTGTCTAAGCCTAGGTGTTGCCAGTTGATGCCACCATCGACGGACTTATAAACCCCATTGCCATGAGAAGTCATCACACCTCTGACGGCATGTTCACCCATACCAGCATATATGATATTTGGGTTGGATGTTGCAACCGCAATGGCGCCAACACTTCCAGTCTTGATCTGACCATCGGCAATTGGATTCCAGGTAACGCCGGCATCGGTTGTTTTCCATATGCCACCTCCGGTACTTCCCATATAATAGGTCAACGGATCACCATGGACTCCACTTCCAGCAACACTTCTCCCTCCGCGAAACGGACCAATGTTTCGGTATTGGAGACCAGCGTATAAGCTGTCAGGAGTTGATAACCATTCACTCGAATTCTGAGCATAGAGAGCATTGTTTGTAAAAAATGAGCATACAAAAAGTAGACATAAAACAGTGGTGTAGATAATTTTCATAGTTATGGTATTGAGCAGAAAAGATACGAAGAAGAATTGTGATGAAATGCCTTAACCTATATTGGATTTTTTAGTCTAGATGACTAAAGATTTTTCTTCGACTTACACATGCTTGTTCATCACATATAAGTCTAGGCCTTTTCCCCAATAGTCTTTTTCTATTTGAATGGTTTTGTAACCGAATTTTTCGAAAAATACATTGGTAAACTGAGATGTTCTTACTGTATATTTTTGGAGGCCATGTGTCTGTCTAAATTGATTATGACAATAGTTTACAGCTAATCGTCCCAAACCATTGCCTTTGTGTTCTGGATCAAAAAATATCCACGTAATACTCGCTTCAGATCTCGCCAGATCGATAATTAAACCAAAGCCACCAACAATGGTTTGATCGATTTCAACCACTCGATATGTTTCAGCTTTTTTATCGAGATAGTCATCTAAATCTGCTAATTCTGATGCGTCAAAATATGTTGGAATATTAAGCTTGAATATGTCCAATAGTCTTTGCTTATCACGCTTGGTATAAGGCCTTATCATAGGACATTACAACAGGTGCATCAAATGTTGCTTTAAAAAACTAGCACTATCTTCTGCGCTCTTGAGTGCGCTGTGTGTGAAATTACCTCCTTGCTCAATATAGTAGTAGACGAGCCCTGATTTTTCCGGATCAGGTAATACGTTCGCATAATTGATAGCACCATTTCCCAGTTCAGTGTAATCTCTGGTCTTAGCATCCATATCCTTGATGTGCCACATGACGAACCTTCCAGGTTGTTTATCGATCAACTCTTTGGGCGTTGTTCGACCTGCGTGCATGACCCAATACATGTCTGTTTGCAATTTGACCAATGCTGGATCGGTGTCATCCATGATGAGATCATAAGCACATATCCCATCGTGATCATCAAATTCAAACCCATGATTATGGTAAGCAAATGTCAAGCCCGCATCTGCCACTTGTTGACCGATAGGATTCAATTTACTCACCATCAATTTGTAGCCGTCCATATTTCTGTAGTCAGGTGCTAGCCACGGCCAAGTAATGTAAGGGCTGTTGAGTGCTTTTGCTCCTTTGATGCATTGATCAACATACCATCGCAATTCCTTATCAGATTTATCGAGATAATCTGTAAAGCCATAATGCCCACTCGTGACGGTCAGATTCATCTCGTCCAGATGCTGTTTAAAGTCTTGTGCATCTATACCATAATAGGTGACTTTTTCTGGATCGAATCCATAGATTTCAAAATCTTCATATGCCATTTGCTTCATTAATGTCAATGTACCGATTGGGTCTTTTTGCATATCTGCATTGACACTATAGAGTTGGTATCCGAGTTTGAACTTAGGTTTCAATTCGTTTTGATTTGCGCTTACAGGCATCACTGATGCTGTTGCAAGTAAGGAACTGTTTTGAATGAATTTTCTTCTTTCCATGATGGTAGAGTGTGTTGTGTGGTGAAGATACGGGTTTTATGGATGTTTTTGATTCTAAAAATTAGATTAGGTGAGATACTTTGAGATGAGTTTAACAGACAACTTGATCGTGCTTCTTAGTGGACTGTACTATGGAGGTAACATTTAAAATTAAACATTAACTAGATTAGAATTTAATATTATTCCCTTGTGAAAAACCATTAAACATTAAACATTCAAAATTAAACATTACTAAATTAGGATTTAATGTTAATCCCTTGTGAAAAATCATTTAACATTAAACATTTAAAATTATACATTAACCAGCTTAGAATTTAATGTTATCCCCTTGTGAAAAATAATTAAACATTAAACATTTAAAATTAAACATTATTCACCATATCCTTCAGCTATAACAAGCAGAGCCTTTTTATCCTGTGGAGTAAAGTCAATATTTTTATTCCCACGTCTGTCTCTGCCATCACTCCGCCACTGCCACAAATGCATACCAGCAAACCAGTCTTGTTTCCATACCGTCTCAAACACAGCCTGATAGCAATTGGCTTGGGTGATGTCTGATGGTTCTAAATTGTCGTCACCGCCGTAATCAATCCATGTCCATGGTTCTATAGCTGCGTTGGCGGAACTCTTGTAGCCAATCTCTGTAAATAAAATGGGTTTTTGGTTTTCATGGCTCAACTTGGATAAGCCGGGGAGTTTATTTTCCCATGCCTCTTTTAATACCTTCAGCGTTGGATTCTTTTTATTGGCCAATGGGAAATACGCTTGTATTCCAATGTAATCTAATTCATCCCAAAAGTTAATTCGATCATATTCTTTATACCAATTGGCAGCATAGGTCAGTTCGCCATTATAAATGCTTTTTATCTCTTTGGTCAAGTCTTTCCAAAACTCTGGTTTTTCTGTAGTCAGTCTGGTTAACTCTGTACCAACACAAAACATATCTGCATGTGCTTCTTCAGCGAGTTTTGCATAATTGAGTATAAACGCTCGATAATCGGTACTCCACGTTTCCCAGTTTTCTTTGTTGCTCGGAAAAATATCTGATCGCCATTTTCCATCTCTTGGATTATGCATCCAGATGTGTGGCTTTAAGAAAACCTTGAAACCAAGGTTTTTGGCAAGTACCATTTGATCCACCCAGCGCTTGTTCCTTCGCTCAAGTTCTTCAGG
>CALLFA010000018.1 GCA_937997635.1 uncultured Saprospiraceae bacterium
GATGCTATAATGGCTATTTATGTTTGAAACATTAGAAATAAAAACCGTCAAAGATGCTATAGGTGATTTAGTTAGAGCAATCAGAAAAAATAGAAACCTCACCCAAGTAGAACTGGCTACATCAATTGACGTTTCCGTTACAACAATTAAGAAGTTAGAAAAAGGGCAAAATTTCACAATAGACACTTTTCTAAAGATCCTTAAAGAGTTGGATTTATTGGAACTACTCAACAGTGAAATAGCACAAGCAAAAGCACAAGTCAGTAACACTAAATCGCTCTACTAATGGCCAAAAATAATTTTATAAATGTCAACCTGTTCGGACACGAAATAGGAAGAATAGGGATGGACGAGGATAATACAAGATCTTCATTCCAGTACAATCCTAATTACCTGAAAAGCAATCAGCTCACAAATATTTTTCCTAAAACAGGCATAATTAAGAGTACCACTCATGTGCAGTTGTTTAGCCAGTTTAACAACACTACTTTTAAAGGTATTCCTCCACAGTTCGCTGATTCTTTGCCAGACATGTTTGGGTCAATCATTTTCAAAGCTTGGCTAGATAGTAAAGAAGAATCAGACATAACAATTCTAGAGCAGTTAGCTTATGTCGCGAATCGTGGAATGGGCGCATTAGAATATAGTCCAGTCAAAAAGCTACCTAAAAATACGACGATAGATCTGAATGAAATAATAAGAATTCTTAAAGAAGTATTAGATTTAAAAAAGTCAAGTGAAGAAAAGAAATTGAGTAGCGCTGGACTACTAAACATATTCAAAATAGGTACTTCTGCAGGAGGTGCTCGGCCGAAAATACTAATATCAGAAAATAAAACAGACGGCACAATTATACCTGGCGATTTAGAATACTCTGAAGCTTATAAACATTATCTAGTCAAATTAGCTTTGGATGAAGATGCAAGTTATCCCAGAGAAATTTTAGAATATTGCTACTACCAATTAACAGAAAAAGCTGGTATTAACATCATGCCCTCACACCTAATAGACGATAAACATTTTGCTACAGAAAGATTCGATAGACAAAATGGTGAGAAAGCACATATATTTACTGCTACTGGACTGACCGGATGGGATTTTAGAAATGCTACAAATTCTTCATATGAAAACTTATTTAAACTCTGTAGCTTTATGAAAGTTCCTCATGCTCAAACCGAAGAATTATTCAAACGTATGGTATTTAATGTGATTTTTCAGAATTCTGATGATCATCTGAAGAATCATTCTTTCATTTATGATAAAGAAAAAGATTCCTGGTCTTTGGCTCCTGCTTATGATATAACGTATTCACTAAATCCACTTATCGATTACAAAAAAACAAAAAGAGCTTTATCAATAAACGGTAAAAGAAGTGACATTACATTAACAGACTTACTTAAGGTCGCGGATGCATTTACAATTAAGAATCCAAAAGGAATTATTAGGAATATCGAGGCCCTAATAACTGATTTGACTTTACTCATGAAAGAATATGACATACCAAAAGTAATTGCCGAAGCTATTAAGAAAAAAGTAGAATCTGGAAGACCGACAAATAGCAACAAATCTTCGTGATTGCACAGCAACACACAACATCTTTGGTAGTGTTATGCTAATCATCTTTCGGTGAAAATAGTCTTATTAACACAGATCTTTATGAAGACCAGCTTGGTATATGGTGACAAATGGAAAGGAATAGGGCACAAGGACTGACAATTATTTAGTATGTTTAATCAACAGATAAACATAGGGTTACTTCGTATTGTAGGCGCGGGTTTTAACCGAAATGTACAAGTCGTGTCATGCCTTATATATGCCTTTATGTTATGTTCAATTAAGGGGAAAAGATAATATGATTAACTTAGCAATATGAAAGCACCACAGCCGATACCATATCAAGGAAGCAAAAGAGCCTTAGCACCATTGATTTTAAGGTATTTTCCTAGTTTCTCTACTAGAATAGTTGAACCATTTGCTGGTTCAGGTGCAATTTCTGTTGCCTCTGCGCTAAGAAATAAAGCAGAACGCTATTGGTTGAATGATTTAAATAAACCTTTAATTAGCCTCATTCAAGAAATCGTTGAAAATCCAGAGATAATATCAAGTAAATATGCCAAAATCTGGAATAAACAACTTGGTAAAGAGCGAGAATACTATAAAGAAGTTCGAGCAAGATTTAATAAATCTAATAAACCTGAAGATTTCTTATTTATACTTGCAAGATGTGTAAAAGGTGCAGTAAGATACAATTCAAATGGAGAATTTAATCAATCACCAGACAATAGGAGAAAGGGGAAAAGACCAAGCAATATGGAAAAAGAGATATTCCAATTGTCAAATCTTCTGAAAAATAGGACTGTATTTTCATCTCATGATTTTAAAGACGTATTAAGTAGCGTGAATGTAGAAGACCTTGTTTATATGGATCCTCCATATCAGGGAACTTCAAATAAGAAAGATTCAAGATACTTAGCAGGTTTAAAATTTCATGATTTTGTTGAGAGTCTTAATCAATTAAATGATAATCAAATTTCTTACATAATATCTTATGATGGTAAACTTGGAAATAAATCATATGGCGATGTATTACCTGAATTCCTTAACTTGAACCAAATTTTAATTGAAGTTGGCAGGTCCACCACAGCAACTTTGTTAGGTAGCGATGAAATAACTTACGAATCACTATATCTATCTCCTGCACTAATGAATAAAATTGAAATTGTTCCAGAAAAAACAGTTGCTCTTAAATCAAGTGGACAGTTACAATTATTATGAGTAAGCAAAAAATACCTAAGAAATTTAAAGAAATTCTCGATTCTATAACGAATAAAAGAGCTAGAATTGTGATTGATCATATTCTAAAACATGGACAAATAACTACCGAAGAATTAGAAAAAGACTATGGATATAATCATGCTCCAAGAGCGGCAAGAGATGTTCGAGAAGCTGGAATACCACTCGAAACAGTAAGAGTAAAATCTAAAGATGGAAAACGAAATATTGCCGGATATAAATTTGGTGATTTTAATACTGTAAGAAAGGATAGAATAAAAGGTCGTATTGGTTGGCCAAAAAAATTCAAGGTAACCCTTATTGACAGGTATGGCCAAAAATGTTTAATTAGCAATGCGGAGTTAGAAGGCAGAGCTCTACAAATTGATCACAGAATTCCGTATGAGATAACTGGAGACAGTAAAGAAAAAGATTTAAATGTAGAAGATTTTATGCTCCTAAGCGGTACAAGTAACAGAGCTAAATCATGGAGTTGTGAACATTGCCAAAACTGGTTAAAGAAAAAGGATATAGAAATCTGCAAAAGTTGCTATTGGGCTTATCCTGAAAATTATGCACACATCGCTATGAATGAAATAAGGCGAATGGATTTAATATGGCAAAAATCTGAGATCGAAGAATATGAAGCTTTAAAAGAAGAGTCAAATGAAGTTGGTGAACCACTACCAAAATATGTAAAGGAAATTCTCAGAAAGAGTCTCAAGAAGAAAAAATGATTATAACAAATAGCTGTAAATGTTCGTGAATGCGCAGCAACTTACAACATTTTGGTTGTGTTGTGTTAAGCATCAATCGGTGAAAATCGTCTTAACACAGTTCTTAATAGAGACCAGCTCGGTATATGTTGACAAATGGAAAGGAATAGGGCACAGGGACTGACAATTATCTAGTATAGAAATACAATTGTACTTCTCATTAACGGTGGAATAAAAACAAGCCAATCAAATGACATCAAAAGAGCACGTACTATCCTTAAGAATTATAAAACAAGGAAATAATATGACTAAAGTCAACGTATCAAAATTTGAAATTGCCGAGTACTTGGAAAACGAGGTAATGATTGGAGAGTTCTTAAACAATGCATTAGAAAATGGAAGCACTGAAGATCTAATTAGTGCAATTGGGAATATTGCAAAGGCTAAAGGAATGACCAACATAGCAAATCTTACAGGCATGAGTAGGCCAAGTCTCTATAAAGCATTGTCAAAAGGATCAAAACCGCAGTTTGAAACAATACATAAAGTAATTAAAGCTTTAGGAGGTAAATTAACTGTCAATATGAGTCAAGAGCAACAGTAAGTATAATATTAAGTATGATATAAAACCTCCAGGGTCAGACAGGTTATTTGGGACTATAAAAGATTTCAGCTACTAGTCCCTAGTTCCTAGCGTTTTCATTCACATCTTAGAAGGCACCACCGTCCCCAACTCCTTATGTATTTCAATTAAAGTCGACTTGTAACTTATCTGCGCCGTGATGAGCAAAGTCTTCATTTCATCATCAATGGTTTTATCATTAAGGCGCTCTGAAATCTCTTTCATGTTTTTGCGCAACTTGCGTTCTTTGAATCTTAAGATGGCTTGTTTGGAGTCTTCCTCGTGGTTTTTATCTGGTTCTTTTTGGGTTTGTAGGTAGAGGCCTTGTTGTTCCCAATTGGCATATTCATATTGGTCTTGCATAAGGTCAATGCAGGCTAGTCTGACGGCTTCGATGTTGTGGTTGACGAAATAGTTTGGAGAAAATTTACCGTCAGTTTCTATCAGCTCTGCAGCTTCTATGAAGATGGATTTGTAAAGATCATTAGAGAAGGAGTCCATGAGATCTTTTATGTTGAAGATCATGTATTGTGCGACAGTCGTATTGTCATCATATTGTTGGTGACCTAGATTTAATAATATGCGAACAAGATCTCTCTCTTGGTAATCATCTCCTGCATAGGTCGGTTTCTTTTGTTCAGCTGCTCGCTGTGGTTTAGGTCTTACAAAAGCGTCTTCATCACGTTTTGCAAAATTAGACTGACGTTGTTCTCGTTTAAATTTAGCCCTGATGACTTTATTCGTTTCAGCAACTAGAATTTCTTCACTAATGTCCAATAGGTTGCCACATTCTCTGATGTATAACGCTCGCTTTAAAGAGTCAGGAATATGAGCAATACTTTCGACTATGCTTTTGATGACTCTTGTTTTCTTGATCGGGTCGTCGCCAGCTTCTTCCATTAAGACATCAGTCTTGAAGAAAATGAAGTCTTTTTTGTTTTCTTCAATATAGGTTTGTAAGCCGTTTGATCCTTTTGCTTTTACATAGCTATCGGGATCTTCGTCTTTAGGAAGCAGAACAATGTGGACGTTCATATCCTGATCCAAGATGAGGTCGATGCCTCGCAATGCAGCTTTTACGCCAGCAGCATCACCATCATACAATATAGTGATGTTGGAGGTGAAACGTTTGACAATTCGTATCTGACCTTCTGTTAGCGAGGTGCCAGATGAAGAAATAACATTTTCTATTCCAGCTTGGGAAAGCGAAATGACATCAGTGTAACCTTCTACCAAGATGCAATTGTCTTGACGTCTAATCTCGGTTTTAGCCTGATAGATGCCATAGACACTTTTGCTCTTATTGTAAATGTCAGTTTCTGGTGAGTTGATGTATTTGGGGATCTTCTTATCACTGGATAACGTTCTTCCACCGAATGCGATGACCTTTCCACTTAAATTGTGAATAGGGAACATGACCCGATCTCTGAAGAAGTCAAAATCCTTCTGTGAGGTTAAGCCTAGCTTTTGCATAGACTCTTTTTTATAACCTTTGTCTAGCGCTAGCTTTGTCAGATAATCCCTCTGTCTTAAAGCAAAGCCCAATTCAAAACGATTGATGGTATTTTCTCGAAAACCGCGTTCTTTAAAATAGGGTAGACCAATTTGCTTGCCTTCCTTGCTGTCGAATAGATTGGTGATAAACGTATCTTTCGCAAAATCATTGATGATGTAAAGGCTGTCTCTCTCTAATTGAGCTTGTTGATCGTAATTGGAAGATTTTGTCTCTTCTAACTCAATACCGTATTTCTTGGCAAGATGACGAATAGCATCGGGAAAACTCATGCCTTCATGTTCCATCAAAAACTGAACACCATTTCCTGCTTGACCACATCCAAAACACTTGTAGATGTTTTTGGACGGAGATACAGTAAATGAAGGTGTCTTTTCATTGTGGAAAGGACAGAGCCCAATCATATTAATGCCTCTTTTCTTGAGATGGACATACTCTTGTATGACATCCTCAACTTGAGTGATATTAATGACCTGTTCTACTGAGTGATTGCTAATCAATGCTGGTTTTTTGGCTAATCTATGTGATTGTAACGACGAAGTGTGTAGAACATTCTATCTTATTTACACATATTCCTAACAACTTATTCAGATTCTCGATGCATACTGGCTTATGTTTGGGTATTAACTTAGTTCAGCCAGTTTTGATAGCTATATCTGATGTCTTCTGAATCAAGCAAACTTAAAAAACCATGGCATTTGCCATTGTAAAAAAAGGAGTATTCTAGAAAATTGGGGAGTTCAGATTGTTGGTCATACTTGTATTTTGAAGACAAGACTTCTAATAGCCTGATGACTTGAAATCGAGACAACTGAATGTAATACTCGATTGTGTTCTTGTTAAACACATCTCGTATGCGAGGCGACTCTGTATAGCCATTGATAATAAGGTCTCCTGTCCGTGAAAATGATATTTTAGTATCCATATGATTAATTTTATAAATCAAATATCTAAATCATCGTGCAATCTAAATGCATGGTAAATACGTGCCTCTTTTTTACCAAATTGTCGCGGAGTATCTGCGATTTAATTTTTTAGTTGCCAGTTTACTGTTACATTTGACTATCCCAACGAACACCTCCTTTTAGTACAACATTTTATTCATTAACCATCAACTGCCGCTATGGCTATTGCTTAGGTTAAGTAACAATAACTTCAATCCCAATAACATGAAGAAGCTTATTTTATGGCTTTTAATGTGCTCTGTTCTAACAGTAACCAACGGTCAGAGGCCATCCCATCAAGTCGATCATATTTGCTCAAGAGTTGCTGCTGATGAGAGCATTGTATTTGTACCAGAAGAAGATGTGAGCGAAGCAGTTAATGGTAGGCAGGTGTCTTGTCAATTTGGTAATCATGCTGACTTTGCTGCTCTAAACAAGTTTGAATTGTTTAATTTTTTGCGAAATGAATCAAATCCAGAAGATTGTATTTACCGTATATTATTCGATTACAATTCAATTCATACGCAAGATATTTTCACTTCAGACAAAATTATTCATGTCGCAACGAACGCTATAGCTCTTGCAAATCAATACAACGGATCATCAAATAATGGCCTTTATGGAGTGATTACTTATCTGAGTCTGGCTTCTCAGATGTCTATTTACTTTGATATTAACTATTCAAATACGGCTTGGAATAGAATGCGTAATTTGACCAAAGCCATGGTAGCAAACAATAAGACGTTGAATGAAACAAGTTTAAGCTTGCGAATTAATGCTGAATTATTTAATGCAATAGCTGCTCCTCAACTGAGTGGTACACCAGATTTTATTCCGTTCGTGAGAACACATCTGATTAATTTAGCAAATGATACGTATGAAGAGGTCGACAACATTTATGATTATTACTATTGTTATTACTTTCTACTAGACGTGTATTTGCGTTTTGCACCAAATAATTCGGCACACATAAATACATTAGTCAGTAATTCAGATATGTTGGTTAGGCTAAAAAATTCTGCCATCAATATGAATTTAAATGAAGATACCTATCAGCATTTTGATGATATTTCTAGATTCACAGTAAAGGCACTTTCCAGATATGCTCCAAATGCAATCCTTGCCTCCACAATAGAACCTGCTTTAACAGAGATAACAGAGGCGTATCCAGAGAATAGCATTCATTGGATTACAGCCGCTATAGGTCTCGTGGAAAATGATTTGCCATTTAGTCAAACGGAAGAAGAAATTGTCGGTAATTTAATCAGTGCAGTTTTGCCAAACGATCATGTATTTGATGATGGGAAATTTATTATTTCTACACCACTGAGTTATGAAGAATCAAAAGAACTTTATGAAGCATCAAGAGAAGTAAGAGCACAGTTTTTTAGATTGTTTCAAGACGATCAAGCTTTACCTGAAGATGTGAATGATACGTTGAGAGTGAAACTCTACGGCACGCCTTTTGACTACCAAAATTTTAATGGGATATTATTTGATATAGATTTCCCAAATTCAGGAGGAGTGTATATCGAGCTGTTTGGTACATTTTACACGTATGATAGATCACCAGAAGAAAGTAATTATACTGTTGAAGAATTATTTCGGCACGAATATGCCCATTACTTACAAGGAAGATATTTAATTCCTGGTACTTGGGCAGGTAGTCCATATTATGACAACAGCAGACTAGTGTGGTTTGAAGAAGGGATGGCTCAATTTCTTTCAGGAAGTACAAAACGAGATGGCATTAAAGGCTTGCAGGTAGTCAGAGAAAGATTGGCAGAAACAACAAATCAAACATTGACAGATGTCTTTAACTCAAGCTACAGTTCGGGAAATCAAGATGCTTTTTATATCTATGGTTCGATGTTGTGGTCTTGGTGGTACGATTCGAATAGAAGTTTGATTAAGCAAATGATGGGGTATATCAGAAATACGAAATTGACGGATTTTGATAATACGGTTGACTTTTATAAGAATTCAGCTTCTCTAAATAATCAGTATCAATCATTTATAAATGCTCAATTACCTATTGATGAATTTTGGTTTACACCTGCAACAACAACAATAGATCCTTCTGAATTAGACTTCACCAGTGAGTCAGCTTTACAAACGGAAGTCTTGCAAGCAAATTCGTCACTAGACATCCAAACGATTATTTTTCAGGGACCTGAAGATGAACGGACATTTCAAATCAGTGGTCAAATGCCTGTGGGTGGTAGCGTGAATAATCCAGAAACACTAGTCGCTCAATTGGAATCGAATCTTGACCAGCTGATGACTACACTATCATCATCGTCTTTGAATGGTTTTGCTTACGCTAATGCCTATTTTATAAACATTCAAACTGGTCCAAATGCCTTTGGTGATTTTGTTATAGAAGGCCCAGCTAATGAGGGGTGTACAAGACCTAAACTTGACGAATTTCAGTCTCAAGGATTTACAAGTTTTGCCTATTTATTTGGCCCAAGCAGTTCAACTTTGAGACACCAATTTAGGTATAGAGAAATCGGTGCTGATTCTTGGATCGTGCTAGGGCGAACCAATGAAGTAAGAGAAACTATTTCTAATTTAACTTCATTTATTGGTTATGAATATCAAATGAGGAGAGAATGTGAAGCAGGAATGTGGACGCCATATTCTAGGAGTAAATATTTTCATGCCTGTCCAGATCAAAGGGATTTAAGTACCGTTACACTTAACTTTGATGTTAATTTTCACGCAGCGAATAAAGTAAGTTCTTCTGGTGTCATGGCTGGAAATTCAACCATATCGTTGGTGGCAGGCAATTCAGTTGAATTAGGGATAAATTTTGAAGTCGAGCAAGGCACGACATTTCTAGCAGCTGCCAATGATTGTCGAAAAAGGCAATAAAAAACCCGGAGCACCACATGGATTTCCGGGTTAGATGGAGATTTTCTTGCTTGAGTAAACCGCCTATTTTTTTGCGACGTCTTCTGCTGAGACATACCAAGCTTCTATGATTTCATATTGTGCCTGACAGGACCCATCAAATTTTACTGGACGTGTTATTGTTCTTGTCGAACCAGTTTCACTTTTATCCGCATACATCGGATAGAGTGTGGTAGTAGCTGTATCATTTGTTTCACCTTCCACTTTCTTATACTTCACCTTGATCACCTTATCTGTGTGGTTGCTGAATAAATAAAAGCTAGTCTTGCATGCGCTCTCATCATCTTCTGTCACCAAATCTGAGTTTGGATAAGTCACATAAGTAACGACGTGGTTAATAGCGCTGTCTAAATGTGTTTCATGAATTCCATCAGGAGAAACCCAAAACAATGTGCTTAAAAGCATTACGAAAATGTTCATGTTCGAAGGATTAAATTAAGAATCTGAATTATAACACTACTAAATTATAACATATCTTATTTACATTCAATCATGGTAAATACCCAGTTCTATAGGTGAAAACCCTAGGTTTTATAGCAATTGGGTCAAGTTTAAGCTCAATCATAATTTATAATAAACTATTTTGCTGTTGCTTAATGGCAATATATTATCTTAATGCAAAGCTTTTATCATGCGAATAGCATTACTGCTTTCTGTTTTAATTTTTATTTCCGTTTCTTGTGAACAGCCGAAGAACATAGTGTCATCATCAACTGGTTTTGTCTCCAATCCTCAAGTTATCGAGAAGCAAGAAATTAAGACATTAGAAATTGGCCAACAAGCACCCGACTTTCTTTTACCTGCCACGGATGGTAAACTGTATAGTTTAGCAGATTTTGACGACTTCGATGTATTGGCAATTATTTTTACCTGCAATCACTGTCCCACAGCCCAAGCATATGAAACAAGATTGAAGCAAGTTGTGGAAAACTATAAAGATCAGTCAGTAAAGTTAATCGCCATTTCACCAAACAGTCCACTTGGCATCTTATATGAAGAGTTGGGCTATTCCGATATCGGTGACAGCTATGAAGATGGTCAACACAGACATGAAACAGCTGACTTTAATTTTGTGTATCTCTACGATGGAGATGACCACAGCGCCTCATTGAAATATGGTCCTGTAGCTACACCACACGCATTCGTCTTTGATCAGAATCGACTCTTACAATATGTTGGGCGTATAGATGCAAGTGAAAAACCTGGTACCGGCCAAGCCGAAGATTTGAAAGCTGCCATAAATGCTTTACTGGCAAATGAAACAGTAGCTTTAGCTCAAACAAAAACATTTGGCTGTTCGACTAAATGGGCATGGAAAGAATCATGGGCAAGAGACAAGGAAGAAGAGTGGAAGAAACAAGCTGTCACACTTCAAGACTTGGATAAAGCAGGTGTCCAACAACTTATCGCTAATGACTCTGATAAATTAAGGCTAATCAATGTCTGGGCGACTTGGTGTGCTCCTTGCCGTTTAGAGTACCCCGAATTTGTCATTCTTCACCGCATGTTTGGCGCCAGAGACTTTGAATTCATTTCGTTGTCCGTCGATGATGTTAAGAAGAGAGATAAACTGCTGGATTTCTTAAAAGAAACAAATTCTTCCTTACCCAACTATGTTTATTCGGCAGAAGATAAGTATGAGATGATCGAAGCTGTCGATGAGCAATGGAACGGTGCTTTGTCTTACACACTATTGATCGAACCAGGTGGGAATGTTATTTGGAATCACCAAGGCACTGTAGATTTTCAAGAATTAAAGACGGTTATTGTGGATCATGAGATGATTGGGAGGGTGTATTGATGAAAATGGTAGGTCAAATAGTTATTTCTGGTACAAAAAACTCAGATGAATCAGTTACTGTATTCGACAGGTTAAAAAACTTTACTGAAACTTTACTGATTCAAAATCTAAACATCAAAAAAGGGTCGATAACCATTTGATTATCAACCCTTTACTTTGTGACCCCGTCAGGACTCGAACCTGAAACCTGCTGATTAGAAGTCAGCTGCTCTATCCAGTTGAGCTACGGGGCCTCTTTAAGCGAGTGCAAATATATTCACCTAATTCGGTATATCAAAGAGCTAATGGGTTTATTATCAGCTTTGGACAATCATTCAAAAGAAGTTGAAAAGTGCTTGAAGGGTTTTAACTTTAAAGCTGCTTCTGTGTTATCTCATAGTTTTTGACCAGTATATTGAAACATAACTTTGGGTTTCTATTTGCCTTTCTTTTTAACACCCCACTTACTAGGATTGTCAATAATGTATTTAGATACTCTTTCATACGATATATGATCTCGAATAATGCTGTCATGAAATCTGGATTGCCAGCTAAATTCAGGATTAATTTGTCTGGCATTTTTGGTGACCCCGACTTTAAATCCACGGATGATGGATGCTAGATTTTGGGATTGGGGGCCAAATTTATTTTTGGGTTTTGGATTTAGTGGAGACGCAAGATCTTGCGTCTCTATCGTATTTTTTGATCCATGATCAGGTTTGTTGATGATCACAATACCATGCACATGATCAGGCATGATGATATGTGCACCCAACAGGACAAATGGAAAATGATTTGGGATTTGGTGCCAACACGAATTTGCAATATGACCCATTGCAGATAATTGCATGATACCATTGGCAATAGAACCAAAATAATGTTCTTTATCTTTTGTACAAATGGTTACAAAATAGGCTGCATTGCTACTGTAATCCCACCATTTGGCACGTGTACTGCTTATCCGGTATTTATTTTTGTATTTATCCAATTTGATGTTCTTTTTTGGTTGCCAGTTGAAACTCTGCTACAAGTTAACACTTTTGCATATGTCTGAATGTGTAAACTATCTCGTAAAATTGACTCATAATTGTCCAATGATCTCTCCCCATCAGTAAATCGAATTCACACCAACACTAATATTCCACAATCCTCCCAACTCGAACCCCGCTGTAATAAACCAAACTTTCCAACTTCACCACATCCGCATAACTCAAATGCTTCCCTACATAATACTTATACAAGCTCTTCTTCGCATCATGCTCAACATACACTGACTTTTCAGGAAGATCTTTGAATACATGGTCAGAATTGTCAAGCACTAAAAGTAAGATGCGATAGGATGGGATAGGGTATTCTTGCTTCAAGTCAAACTTCTTATTGCTTTTGACATAGGAATAGCTGTTTTTAGGTGTCACAGGACTTATGTCTTTGATCAACGCTCTTGTACGTTTGACAATATTAATGTTTGCCGGTGAATAGTTACGTTTTCTTTCTTGTGGTTGCACTGTACTCTTGTACTCGTAACTAATGGCTAGGGAAGAATTGTCGATGCTTGCCAGTTCGGTATGAAGATAGCTCTCTTCCATAGGCTGTGAGCTTATCAGCTCACTTTGGGCGACATGTATATGGGCCTCTTCGGATGGATTTGAATTTTTTAAATAGGCTAGGGTGCTTAAAGCTTCTTCTAATTCTTCGTCAAAGCGTTGGAGCAAATGACTCTGCCATGCCTCTTTGACTCTAGGGAAATAGACCAACTTACCATTGCTGACTTTGGCACGCTCTTTATAAATGCAGCGGATCAGTTCTTCTTCTGGTAAACTGACAAGATGTTTGCCGCCAAGTGCGTTTTTGATGATGTTTGAGTAAGGGCCGTGTTGTACAGCAGTTGACCAAATGACATCCTGTAAGACTGGTGAGTAGTTGTTTACATCTAACTTGAGTTGCCGATTAAGCCTTCGGATAAAAGGGGCAAAGTGCGTGCGTTTGATGTACTGATGTTGACTTTGATGAAAGCGATCGCCTTCTTTTTCTGCGATTGACTTCCATTGCAGATTAAATGGCTCTGTACCTGGTGTGGTATCATGAAAAGCATCACAAAATTGGGCACCTTCTGTTTCTAAGAAATCTTTTAGATAACCGTGTTTTGTAGAAATTTGATAGGTCCCATAGGACATGCCACCGGGATCAGCATAGGAAGTGGATATGGTACCAGGACCTCGATTGCCAGACTCCCATTTTGCAGATAAGGACCCAATGGGATAAGAATACTGACTAGTCAAGCCTTGCTGGTAAGTCGATATAACTCCTTGAGATACAACAGTTGAACTTACCAGAATACATAGACTTAGAATATTTAGACACGGCGATATGATATCTTTTCGGTAGTTCACTCCCTTGATTAAGACTATAATGTACTAAAGAGAAATCTAACCGTATGCGCCTTTCGTGTTAAGATTTTCAATAATATGTTAAATTTAACATATTATAATTATCTTTTATAGATAACTATCACTGGATTAGGTAAAGGAAGAGGAGACGACCAAATCCTTAGAACCCTTAGTGTATGTATAGAAGCCTTCACCAGATTTTCTGCCGCGTTTTCCTGCTTTTACCATATTGACGAGTAATGGGCATGCCGCATATTTGGGTTGACCAAATCCTTTATGCAAGACGTCAAGAATAGCAAGACAAACATCTAGACCGATAAAGTCAGCTAACTGTAGTGGCCCCATGGGATGAGCCATACCTAATTTCATCACAGTGTCAATTTCTTCAACACCAGCAACTCCTTCGTGTAAGGTGTGAATGGCTTCATTGATCATCGGAAGCAATATTCTGTTCGCGACAAATCCTGGATAGTCGTTGACTTCTACTGGTACCTTACCGATCTTTTTAGATAGCTCCATGATGCTTGCTGTGACCTCATCTGATGTCGAATAACCCCTGATGACTTCTACGAGTTTCATCACTGGAACAGGATTCATAAAGTGCATACCGATGACCTGCTCTGGCCTTGACGTGGCTGAGGCTATATGGGTTATAGATATACTAGATGTGTTTGATGCAAGAATAGCTTTTGCTGGGGCATGTTCGTCAATGGTTCTAAATAGAGAGAGTTTGAGATCTAAATTTTCAGTCGCTGCTTCCACCACTAAGTCAGCAGTCTTAACACCTTCTTCTATGGTTAATTCGGTTGCTATCCTGGATTTTGTATCGGTAGCTTCAGATTCAGTTAGCAGGTCTTTGGATACCATCCTGTTCAAATTTTTGTCTATTGTCACCAATGCTCGTTCTAAAGCATCTGCTGAAATGTCAATAAGTGTTACCTGATATCCATTCATGGCAAAGACGTGAGCAATGCCATTTCCCATCGTACCTGCTCCTATTACTGCTATTTGATTCATATCATCTAATTTGCTGTAAAACTAACAGATTTCGCCCTTCTATCTTTGTATACCTAACGGATTTGAGTGTGATCTAATAAATATGAGGCCATTTTTTCAAGATCAAAGCGTAAAACGTAAGAATAGTGCTGCTATTACGAGGCTTTACAACGCAGATATTGATAAAATGTGCAGTAGTAAATGGGTCACTCTCAAGTGCGCTGGGTATAATTAATACAAAGTTGATGCGAGTTAAAAAATTGGAAGTGTATTTGCATATTATATTACTATAACTAATCTGCGGTGAGAAATAAAAAAACACATCACGTTTATGTCGTTGAATTAGACCAATCTGTTTGGACAAAGGATTGGAAATTTAGAGCTGCAAACCCGCAATATAAGGGTAGGCTCGAGTGCCTCTATGTAGGCATGTCTTCTCATCATCCAAAAGTCAGATTTCAAAAACATGTCACAGGAGCCAGATCTAAGAAAGGGCATAAAATATCTTCTTATTATGTCGAGAGATATGGTAAACTATTGCGTCCTAGCCTGTATGCTGATTATAATCCATTAAGCAAAAAGGATGCGATCCAACTTGAAGAAGACTTGTCCAATCGCTTAAAAGCACAAGGTTATGCAGTTTGGTGGAACTGATTCTTCGCCACTTCCTAACTTCTTTATTGGCTTGTGATGTCTTGTATTCGTACCTTAGTCTCAACGCATAATTAATAATAGCATTGACACGTATACTATGAAAGAAGTTTATCTAGTCAGACATGCAAAATCTTCTTGGGATGATATGAGTCTTTCTGATCACGATCGTCCTTTGAATAAACGAGGCAAAAGAGACGCACCTAAGATGGCTGCGTACCTTAAGGATTCTATTGATTCTATAGATGTGATTGTATCAAGTTCTGCAAAACGAGCGCTGCGTACTGCTAGAGAGTTTGAATCTGCTTTTGAAGATGAGGTGGAAGAACTAGTGATTGAAAGAGATTTATATCATGCCTCTAGAGAGGAAATATTACGTGTCATAAGTGAAATAAATGACAGGTATAACAGAGCATTAGTATTTGGTCACAATCCAGGGTTTACAACATTTGCTAATCTATTCTCGTCTATATATATTGACAATGTACCGACAACTGGAATTGTTGGGCTTAAATTTGATGTTAACAATTGGAATGAAGTTTCAGAAGCCAATGGAAATATTTTCTTATTTACCTATCCAAAGAAATTATATTAAGGTTGTCTTATTGATGTGCTGTCTGAGTGCCTGTCAACAAGATGTACCGGAGTATCCAATTTTGAAGGATGAGGCAAAGATGGTCAAAGTGCTCGCGGATATGTATATTGCAGAATCTACCTTGAATAAGCAATCCCTAACTGTGAGAGACAGTGTGAGAATTTCTTATAGAAATGACATAATCCTGATACATGATTTGTCCGAAAAAGATTTTGATACTTTATTTTACTTGATGCAAACTGATTTGATTAATTACAAAGCCTTGCATCGAAAAGTAGTGGACAGGTTAGATGAATTAGTTAAGACTCATGACAATAAGCACAAAAAAAATGACGGCAATTTAATTAAAGAAAATGTGGATAACAGTAATAATAATTTAATAGAGAAACATTAGTGTATGGAGTATAATGCAAAAATATTATTAGTCGATGATGAAGAAGATATCTTAGAATTTCTAAAGTATAATTTGAAAAAAGAAAATTACGAGATAAAGACGGCTAATGCTGGTAACGAAGCCATAAAAAAAGCATACTCCTTTAAACCTGATTTAATTGTACTTGACATCATGATGCCAGATATGGATGGTATCGAAGTTTGCAATAAACTCCGTGAGGATGACTGCTTTAATGATACATTGATTGCCTTTTTGACGGCTAAAAATGAATCATTCACGCAGGTTGCAGCTCTTGATAATGGAGGGGATGACTACATTACAAAGCCTATAAAACTTAATGTATTTAAAAGTAGAGTTCGTGCTTTGCTGCGCCGTCATGTCAAAAATCGTGGGATTGATTCTCCAGTATCAGAAATTGAATATGGAAGCCTAAAAATCGATAAAGAAAAATACCTTGTCTATAAAAACAATGAAAAAATCGCTTTAGCCAGAAAGGAATTTAACCTATTGGCGTTACTTGCTTCAAAGCCTGGAAAGGTGTTTAATCGAGAAGAAATATTATCTGAAGTGTGGGGTAGAGAAGTTATTGTTGGCGATCGAACAATAGATGTCCATGTCAGAAAATTGAGAGAAAAAATCGGTAAAGAATTCATCCAAACCTATAAAGGCATAGGATATAAATTTGAGTTTTAATTATGTTTAAATTTCTTATCGATAATACCGATGTTTAAAAATCTAACGACAAAACAAGTTGCTCTTTATTTGACTGCGTTGATTACCCTTTTTGCTGCAATTTTCATGGGTTGTCTTGTCTGGTTATTTAACAATGAGTCGTCATTTATTTCATATGGCATTCTCATTGGTTTATTTGCTCTTCTGTGTTACTTAAGTACAAATTATTTTTTGCAGCGATTCGTTTTTCGCAAAATCAAACTCATTTATAAGATTATTTCAAAAAAGAAATATGCAGATAATGAAGACTTTGTTGTGGAAGGAAATTTTGATAAAGTAAATACTCAAGTTGCGCGTTGGGCTGCTGATACAGAAAAAGAAATCAAAGACTTGCAAAATTTGGAAGATTATCGTCGCAATTTTGTAGGCAACCTATCGCATGAATTGAAGACACCTATATTTGCTATTCAAGGGTATTTACTCACGCTTTTGGATGGCGGACTTTATGATGAAAAAATCAATAAGAAATACATACGGAAAGCTGCGAACAACGCTGAACGATTGCAAAACATTGTCGATGACTTAGAAATCATACATCAATTAGAATCTGGCAATGTCATCTTGATGATGAGTACGTTTGACATTAAAGCCCTCGCTAAAGAGGTGTTTGACGATTTAAATTTTTTAGCAAAAAAGAAAAATGTCAAATTGTTATTTAAAGAAGGAGCCAGTGCCTCGATATCTGTAATGGCGGATAAAGAACGAATCAGATCAGTCCTCAACAATCTCATTACCAATTCCATTAAGTATAATGATGAAAAAGGCACAACACACATCAGCTTTTATAACCTGGATGATAAAATTTTAGTAGAGATATCGGATAACGGTATCGGTATTCACGAGAAGCATTTGAAGCATTTGTTTGATCGATTTTATAGAGTGGACACTTCAAGGTCGAGAGGGCAAGGTGGTAGTGGCTTAGGATTGGCAATAGTCAAGCACATCATTGAAAGCCACGGACAAAATATAAATGTGAGAAGTACAGAAGGTATTGGGTCTAGTTTTGGATTTACTTTACAGAAATCGAACCAATAGAGCTATTGATCAAATTGCTTCCAGCTAAATCCTCAGGATTGTCTTGCTTTACGGGATCTGGAATGGATTTTATAATATCCAATATCGTTTTCTTTTGTTTGAAAAATTCAGGTAGATCTTCTTGATCCATTGGTTTTGGTGGAGGGAAATTCATCCGAGTATGATCTACTTGCTTTCCGTTTTTCCAAAATCTAAAACAAACGTGATTGCCTGTTGCCAAACCTGTCTTACCCACATAACCTATTGTTTGTCCTTGTTTGACTCTAACACCTCTTTTCATGCCTGACGCACGCTTATTCATATGTAGGTATTGCGTTTGGATTTTGGAATCGTGTCTGAGTTTTATATAATTGCCATTGTTCTTTGAGTAGCTAGCGACGTCAACAACTCCATCCGCAACAGCTCTGATTGGCGTATTTTTCGGTGCAGCATAATCTGTACCGTAGTGTGGTCTTCGATATTTGAGCACTGGATGCATTCTTCTTAAATTATATCGGGAAGAAATGCGACTGGATTTCACAGGAGACTTTAAGAATGCTCGCTTTGTAGCCCTGCCTTCCAAATCATAAAAACCAGAATAATTATCATTTTCAAAATGAAGTGCATAATGTTCTTCATCGTTTTTGTAATAAGCACCGAGTAAGTCACCAACTGCGATTGGTTCGCCATCAATGTACTTCATTTCATAGACCATCTTGAACTCATCGCCTTTTTGTGCTCTAGGAAAATCAACACTCCATCCAAGGGCATCTTCCATATTGCTGATGAGTGCATAAGGTGAAGCGCCAGCGCTCATCGCATCCCATAAGGTAGATTCTATGACACCAGAAAGCGTTTCTTCGCATACAGTATACTCCTTTTCAATTGCTTTAACCGATATCGAATCGCGCAAATCGAATAAGATATAATTAAAAGGATCTGGCTCATAGACCAGGCATTTGGCCGAACCGCACTCCTCATCTTTCACAATAGTTAACTGTTTGCCTGCTTTAAGTTTTCGCACACTATAGACATCTTTAGACTTCTCTTCCAATTCTGAAATCTGTCTGTAATCAATACCATTATAGTATAAGATGTCTCCAAGAAACTGATTTGGTTGTAAAATGGACTCTTCTAGATGGAATTGGTCGAGATTGAAGCCAAATTTAACTATTGGCTGCTCTTCAATTGTCTCAACAACTTGAGCTGGAGTAGCCTGAGGCGTATACATGGACATACCGTAAATAAAGATTGCTGCAAAGAAAACAGCTATGGTAATATCTACGAAACCACTTCTTTTAGATTTATCTCTGGTAGGTGTAGCTCCTGTCGACACGAATTCTAGGCTATTAGGTTATATAAAAAACACTTAGGAGGATGGGCCGAAGATAGATTTAATTATTCAATAAAAAGAAGCAGAGTCGAATAAAAAATTCTCTATTGGATTAGTTTAACAGTATCAATGCAAAAGGTATTACCTAGACTGTTAATATGTAGTTTTAACTGCTTATTTTTGTGTATGAATGTGCTAAAAGCCAATGATAAGTTACTTGATCTGACTACACCAAAAGTCATGGGTATCGTCAATGTCACCCCGGACTCCTTCCATAGAGGGAGCCGTATAGAGTCAACAGATCAAGGATTATCGGTCATATCTAAGATGATTGAGGATGGAGCTTCGATCATTGACCTTGGTGGACAATCGTCTCGACCAAGGGCTGAACGAATTTCTGATACGGAAGAATTGAAACGGATGTTGCCTATGGTAGCATTGGCTAGGAAGGAATTTCCGAAAGTCATCATTTCGATCGATACTTTCTATTCTACAGTAGCAAAAGCATTGATTGAGGAAGGAATAGACATGATCAACGATATTTCTGCAGGTTCGATAGATCCAGCTATTTTTGAAGTGGTAGGACATAGTGAGGTTGCTTATGTGCTCATGCATATGCTTGGCACTCCCATGGTGATGCAAGACAATCCTACATATGAGAATGTGGTATTGGATATTCTGAACTTTTTAACAGAGAAAATCAATATTTGCGAAAAGCATGGTATCTATGATGTCATTGTAGATCCTGGCTTTGGATTTGGGAAAACTGTTGACCAAAATTATGAGATTCTCAAAAAACTCAGTGTATTTAAGATATTGGATAAACCGATTCTTGCTGGGTTGTCGCGAAAATCAATGATTTATAAAACACTAGGATCGGATTCCAAACAAGCATTGAACGGTACGACAGCCTTGCATATGGTCGCTCTTGCAAATGGAGCTAAAATTCTTCGTGTGCACGATGTGAAAGAAGCTAAAGAAACAATTACCTTGCACCAGAAAGTGTTATAGTACCTAAAAGCCACTTAATTATCTGTTAAACAGCCGATAAAGCTCAGTTAAATGGCATATTATGTGTGTTATAATAATAGAAAAATCTAGTTCTTGTCTGACAATCCTAAAGTTGAAGTAAAAGTTAATCGTCCTCGTAAGAGACGATGGTTGAGATATGCACTGTTTTTTCTACTGTTTTTATTTTTACTCTTCTTTCTGGTATCCTTCCTCATCCAGATTCCCAAAGTTCAAAATGTAGTCGTAGATAAGTATGTGTCTTCACTGTCTAAAAAGACTGGTGCAGAGATTGACGTAGGAAGTGTATACTTATCTCTCATTGAAGGAGTGGTCATCAATGACCTATACATAGAAGATGAAGCCGGTGATACCTTGATTTATAGCAAGCACTTTTCTACTTCTTTTGGAAATAGTATTCGATCAATCATAAACAAGGATATTTCATTCAATAGAATTTACTTAGAAGGTGGTAAAGTGAACCTCCTGACCAGAAAAGGTGATTCTATGTCTAATTTGGATAAACTACTTCAAAAAATGAGTAGTGATTCAGAAACCAATGAAGAAGGCCAGCCCTTAATGATGTCTTTCGATGGCATAAATCTTACTGACATCGCTGTTCAAATTGTTAATGAGAATACAGAGAGCATCCAACAGTTTGCAATTAAAACCGGAATTATTGATGTCGAACACATAGATGTACCAAATGGTATTTTTGATATAAAGCGGGTGTACTTAGAGGAGCCTAACATTAAAATACAATCTGGAATTGTGACAATTGATGATTCTAACATCAATGATAATGCTAACGCTGACAGCACAAGCACATCAGTTCCTAAGGCAATCAATTTTTATATAGATGATCTTACGATAAAAGAGGGGTATCTGGAGAAGACGGTAGCAGACAAAGAAGGGGTCGATCTCTCGTTCTTTGATAAAGACAGATTTAAAGTCGAAAAACTCAATATTGACTTAAAGGATTCACATGTGTCAACGTCTGGTATAGTCAATACATCCCTCAAAGGTTTTTCTGGTCTATTAAATGAGTCATTTGCAGTTGATGAATTTAGATGCGATTCTTTGGTTGTCACAGATAAGATTGTTGAAATGACCAATTTCGGATTAGAAACAAACAACTCATCCATATCACAGCAATTTTACTTGTCATTCAATCAATTTTCAGATTTGAAAGATTCGATTGAGAATGTGTATATAGATGCCAATATTGAGAATGTAGATTTTGCTTTACAAGACTTATTATACTTCGTTCCTGGATTGGAGGATGTCGAGTTCATTAGACAAAACATCAACAATGGCTTGCGAATCAAAGGAAAATTAAGTGGAAGTGTTGAAAGTTTGAATGCCTTAGATGTACAACTTAGAGTAGGAGAAGACACCGTGTTCGAAGGAGCAGCATCAGCCAAAAACATCAACAAGAAAGGAAAAGAGAGGATCCATTTAACAATAGAAAAATTACAAACAACAGCATCAGATTTAGAATCAATCGTGCCAGGCTTAACATTACCTGAAAATTTTAATAAGCTTGGTAACATTTCTTTTCAAGGACTTATCGATGGCTTCATCACAGATTTGGTTGTTTATGGATCTATGAACACGAATCTCGGCAGTGTCAATACGGATGTCAGACTCGATGCTAAAAATGGTATAGAAAATCTGGCTTATTCAGGTCAATTGGATTTGAAAAATTTTGATTTAGGCACTTGGAGCGATAATCCAGATTTTAAATTGGTAGATCTCACTGCTGTAATTAAAGAAGGTAAAGGACTCGTGCTGAATGATGCTAATGCTAAATTAGAAACCAACATCAACTCGTTTTGGTACAAGGATTACGAGTACAAGAGTATTCAGTTTAATGGCGAACTTGATAAGAATACGATAAATGGAGATCTTGCTATAAAAGATGAAAACATCGACTTGTCGTTCGATGGGGTAATTACCAATTTAGATTCATTGCCAACATACAACTTTAAAAGTAATGTCAAGTACGTCGATTTACACGCATTGAATTTGTCTTCCGACAGAATGCAAGTATCAGGTGATGTGAATTTAGACATGGAAGGGAAAGACCTCAAAACAATGGTAGGTACAGGTCAGTTTGAAAGGTTGTTGCTGGTTAAAAACGACTCTGTTTATTCGATTGATTCTATATTCCTGACATCAATTTCGTTGGGAGGAGAAAACATGCTTTTTAATATAGACTCCGAAGTGCTGGAACTTGAAGCAAGAGGCATTTTTGATTTAACTAAAATCCCTCAAACATTTCTGCAAATTCTGAAAAAGCATTATCCTTACCACACGCGTAATCTTAAATTTTCAAGTGATTTTGTAGAGAAAGATTATGATTACGATTTAACGGCTAACATAAAGGACACAAAAAACCTACTTGAACTTGCGTCTGTTCAAAATTTAAGACTGGAAAAAACCAGAGTCAAAAGTTGGTTAAGTTCGTCAGAAGAATCCTTTGATTTAGAAATTGTCTCACCAGCATTTAATTTAAATGATGTTGTATTTAAAAATGTAAAAGTCAAAGCATTTAATAAAAGTGATGAAGGATCTTTCTTGTTGACGATTGACTCTTCTATTGTAAACTCGATGCGGTTTAATCCAATGCGATTGGAAAGCAAGACTTCAGGAGATGTCATTGATTTTGAAATACTGACTGAGCAAGAAATAGATTCATTCCAAAATATTTCTATCCTAGGTCAAGTGGTGCCTAAAGATGATTTGCCAGCACCTTATGAAAATGGTTATGAAATCAATATTGAGAAGAATGAGCTATTCATGTTGGATAAGCAATGGCTGATCAATCCGCAAAATAAAATTGTCTTTGCCAACAAGTATATGGATTTAGAAGATTTGATGATTTCGGATGGCTATCGATCCATTGTGATTGACGATGTGAACAATAAAGGGCTCTCTCTTGATCTGTTTCGATTTGACATTGATTTATTAAATCCAATCATTGATTATGATAAAATGTTATTTACTGGTGAGGGCAACATCAATGTAAAGATGAACAGCATATTCGGTGGCGATCAATTCATCACGGGATTGGTAGACGTCCCAGATTTTAGGGTGAATGATGACCCCTTCGGAGATTTATTACTTAAAATCCAAAAGAAAAATGAAGTCAATGCACTAGATATCCAGTTTGCAATTGCTAAAGACACACAGAATGTATTGATCACTGGAGGATATGATTTAGATGCTCAAGAATTGGATGTGAATGTCGATATGGACGATTACCCACTCAGTATTTTTGAATACATCATTCCAGATGGTATCTCTAACACGAAGGGCATGGTAGATATTGATGCTAGAATATATGGAGATTTATCAGATCTCCAATTGCAAGGAGATGCCTATGTCCAAAATGCCGGAACCAAAGTAGATTACCTTGGTGCGTATTACACTGTAGACAAGCAGTGGGTGAAAATCGATCAAAATGTCATAGATGCTACTGGTGTTGAAATGGTAGATGAAAAAGGCAATGTGGCAACAATGACGGGAGGACTTAAGCACAAATTTTTCGCGGATATAACCATGGACATTAATATAGCTGCTGATAGATTTATCGGATTGAATACAACAAAGAAAGATAATCCTTTATACTATGGCCTTGGCGAAGGTAAAATGTCTGTTGATTTTCAAGGGCCATTTAAAGAAGCGGATATTTATGTGGATGCCGTTACATCACCTAATGCCAGATTATCCTTTCCAATTACAGATGCTGTTTATGATTTTGATGAAAGCTTTATAAAATTTAAAACAGAGGTTGACAGCACGGAAGAAGTTTTGGATTTCAAAGAAAAGTATCAATTGCTCGGTTTGAATTTTGAGATGAATCTGGAGATTACAGATGAGGCAAGTGTAGAGATTATTTTTGATGAACGAGTAGGGGAGATCCTGAAAGGAAATGGAAATGGTAACGTGTCTTTGTCCATTACGCGGACTGGTATATTTGAAGTATTTGGTGATTATAATGTCACTGGTGGCGAATATCTTTTCTCTGCTTACGGCTTAATAGCCAAACCATTTAGAATAAAAGAAGGGGGATCACTACGGTGGACTGGCGATCCATTTGATGCAAGTCTGGATGTCGAAGCAGTGTATACCGGAGTCCGTGCACCTCTTAATGTGTTTTTGACAGAATACTTAAACAGAGGCTCGCAGCAGATAGAGCAGGAAGCTAGGAATAGAACAGACATTAATTTAGAATTGGTATTGGATGGCACATTGTATAAACCCATTGTGAATTTTGATATAGAGTTTCCTCAGATCAATGGTGAACTTAAATCATACGCTGATAGTAAAATGCGTACACTACGGGCAACTGAAAATGGAATCAATAACCAAGTTGTCGGTTTGCTGGTCTTTAAAAATTTCTTGCCTTACGACAATCCGTTATCTAACATATCTGGGACAAATTCGTTGGTTACTTTTTCCAATAATGTGACAGAGTTTTTCACAAGTCAACTTGGCTTGGTGTTAAATGATTTAATTGCCCAAGGTCTAAGTGATAAATCATTCATCAAGGGTGTTGATGTCAATATTGGTCTGAACGAAAACACCAATATTTTTGATGCGCAAACTGGTGAGGCCAATTTCCTTCCAGATGAATTAGATATCAGTACCAGATACTACTTTAAGAATGATGATTTTGTCCTCAATGTCGGAGGAAATTATGTGTGGGAACCGGCATTCGGCGTTGAAAGTTATGTCGTTGGTGATGTCGTATTGGATATCTTTATAACAGACAATCGAAAGTTAAAACTGCAGGTATATAGTCGGTTTGATTACGATGAGACTGAAGGATTCGGTAGAAAATACAAGAACGGTTTTGGTATCAATTACAGAAATGAATTTGGCTCTCTCTCCGATTTTGTAGACGATTTAGACAGTTCTATCGAAACCGCTAAACGAGATCAATCTTCGATCAATAGGAATAATAATTAGTCTGCAACAGCATTTTTAGTGTAATGATAATTGGCGATTTAGGGTGATCCAGCTTATTGCTTGGGGTATAGTGGCTCGAAGAGGACGGAGATTTATACGTGCATCAGTATAGGGAACACGACACAGGTGGAGTGTGTTGTGGATGAGTTTGAATTGAAATTTGGTGATGAAAAAACGTGAGGATTTGGTAGTTTTAGGGGTGATAGATAAGTTAGCATCAAGCTAAAAAAATGAATAAATCAATATTACTTGGGTTCTTGATTCTCGTTGCAGCATGCAATCAGCGGAACAATGATTTATTATTGT
>CALLFA010000019.1 GCA_937997635.1 uncultured Saprospiraceae bacterium
CATCCCTCGCTTCGAACCTTCTGTGTGCAGGCCAGACAACATATATTCAGTGCCACCAAATCCTGATTTTGCTAAAAAGATATTATCAGGATTTTTTTGGTCTAATTTAAACTCAGCTGAACAACAAGCATGGTCGCTTACTACCCAATCTAGTTTCCCTTCCAACAATTTTTCCCATAAGTATTCTACATTTTCTCTATCACGAATCGGTGGATTTACCTTAGCGTGTCCAGCTGCTGGCGAATCCACATCTAAAAGCAAATGACCAATGGTAACTTCTCTCTTAAAGTTAATGTGTGGAAACACAGACTGCATCATTAAAGCCGCATCAACCGCTTTTTTTGAAGTAAGGTGAAGTAGGTTAATGTTTGGACAAGCCGTTTCGTTTGCTAGGTAACTGGCAATGAAAATGGCGAGCCCTTCAGAATGCGGAGGACGAGAAGCACTATAGGCTCTTAACCCTGACAGTGTTCCTTCCTTCTCTACAATCTCCGTATACGCTCTCATGATCTCAGCAGTCTCGCAGTGTAGACTCAGGCTTATTTCGTCTTTAAGCTCTGGATGATTAACGATCGCTTTTTGTACAGCTCTCATGATAAATTCAAAGTGAGCAATGTCATAGTGCTCTCCCTCGGGAGTCATCAAGAACTCATTTTGACTACCTTTTGATGCCTTACCATGTAGCCCATGGCTGCCATAAAACATAAAAATCTTAAATGAGGTCACCCCATATTTATCAATCAATAAATCAATTTCCTCTCGATGCGAATACATGATTGGCGCAAGGTGATAGGCATAGTCCACATGAAAATTATCCTTTGAAACTTCCAGTACCTCTGGAAAAAACTGATCATATGGTCCTGTCTTATTCAGATAGTATTGACCAGTCCGCATATAATTGATACTCGTTGTCACACCACCCATCGCTGCAGCCTTGCTTTCTGTCACAGCGTCAGAACCTAATGGTGCATAGATACCTGTATGCATGTGCGCATCCACCAAACCCGGGAAAGCCAACATTCCTTTCCCATCATAAACATCCTTAGCAGTAGCAGGATCAATGTCCGTACCTAATTGAGCTATTTTTTCATCTTTGATTCCTATATCCTGCAAAACGACTTTCGCTCTGTTAGGACTTATGACTTTCACATTTTTAATAATTCTATCTAACATGTAACTTATTTTTCTTGCTGTAATGATTTAATTTCTTCGAGACTTACTGGAGGTTTCTGCCACATTGGCGCAGACCCTTGGATATAGGCAATTAATTCTGGATCGAGATCATCAAACGAATCAACTCGATGAGATATCATATGTGTAATTGCTTTTTTCTTGCCTAAAAAAGATGGTGCATCTCCGTAGCGCATCCAAGATATTTGATATTTATCTTCCGTTGTAACACCAGATGGATTATAGAAGAAATCATAATTTTCGAATGCTTGATATTTACCATTGGGCGTTTCAATATTTAAAAATAGTGGCGCCGCAAAAAACATGGACTCTCCTAATTGTCTAGCAGTTATTTTTGTGCCAGGACCAATCACCCGAATGTTGTCACCAGAACCTTGAGTAACCCATGTTCGCATGGCATCTTTATCTCTGACATAAGCGATTAACTGGTATGGGTATTGAATGTGTTTGACTGGGGCGTCTTGATATTCCGTCAATATTTTCCCCGTCTTAGCATCGGTGTAAATAAATATTTTGCGAGAAGTCTGAAGCACACTATCTGGAATCACCTGGATCTTGACACCCATATCGACGCCAGTCATTTTAGCAATAAGTTCACCTTCAGGGTAAGAATAAATTTCGCCATGAGCACTCCAATATACTGGATTTTCGCCATCGCCAATCCTCATTTCCACCCATTGATTATACACCTCTTCAGTGAATGGAATTGGTTGTGCGTATGCATGTAAACACAAAAGACATATGATTAAACAAAAACAATTTTTTATTTCCTTCATGGTTCCAAATTTAATGTTTCGGAATTGATGCTATAATTTCTTGATTGTGCTCGCCGATCTCAGGTGGATTTTCTAAAGCAGTCATTCTCAGGCCTCCATATTCTATAGGGAATACAGGAAGCTCTACTTTTTTGCCGTTTGGCATTGTGACTGGAGCGAGACTATTCCCTTGCACTAATTGTTCATCTTCAAACAACTGTGAAGGTTGTGAAATCGGTGCAAACGGAATGTGTGCCTCTTCACATTTGAGTATGATTTCTTTTTTTGTGAATGCAGATATTCGTTCATTAATTTCTGGTATGAACCAATCCCGTTGATCTATTCGATCATTATTGGTTTTCAATCGATCATCCTGCAACCAATCTTGCCAACCAAAGGCATGGCAAAGTCTCTCCCAATGTTTATCACTAATGATACCTATAAAAACTTTGTCGTCATCTTTGGTATCAAATATTTTATAAATAGACCATGCGCTAACTCTCTCAGGCATTGGTGGTATAGGATAGTCGACTTGTGATTGATAAGCCATATGCTGGCCGACCAAAAATGCGCAAGTTTCAAATAATGCACTCTTCACAAATTTTCCTTCACCAGTTTGATGTCGTTCGTATAAGGCTTGTAAAATACCAATATACCCAAACATACCTCCAGTAATGTCCACTACCGAAGTCCCTGCTCTAAGAGGATCTCCTGATCGTCCAGTCATATATGCAAGTCCTCCCATCATCTGGACAACTTCATCCATTGCGTGTCTTTTTTCGTACGGACCGGAAAGAAATCCCTTCAAAGAACAATAGATGAGGGATGGATTAATTTCTTTTAATTTCTCATATCCAAGTTGAAGTCTATCCATGGTACCAGGACCAAAATTTTCAATCACCACGTCAACAGATTTCACCAATTCATAGATGATAGACAATCCTTCCTCAGATTTAATATCCAGTGCGAGGCTTTTTTTATTGCGATTATAAAAGGAGAAATAGCCAGTACCGAATCCTTTTAAAAAACGAGTAGGACTTCCTTTGGGCGGCTCCACCAAGATTACCTCAGCACCATTGGATGCCATCATAAATCCAGCACATGGCCCCATGACTGCATGAGTAAATTCTAATACTTTTATCCCTTGTAATGGACCTGTCATCGTTGTATATTTAATCGATTAAACACAGCTTTTGGTTCTTCTTCTAGACTTGTACTTATTGTACTGTTAAATTTATTTAAGAAAGCATACAATGAAATCGTAAATACAATTTCTACGACCTCCTTTTCAGAAAAATAGCCTTTCAAATTTTCGACATCAAAGTCTGTCACTCCATTAGGAACCATAGACGCCTTTATCGTAAAATCTAAGGCACTTTTTTCTTTATCAGAAAATAAATCTGATTGTCGAAAGTCCCAGATGGCTTTTAATTTTTCTTTATCAATACCATTTTTTAAAGCTGTAAAACTTGTATGTGCAGAACAATACTCACAAGCATTTCCTTGACTTGTCAGAAAACCAATCATCCGCTTTAGGCCTGCATCAATGGTTCCATTATTCAATACGGCATTAATGAAATGACCAGCACCAGACAACATTTCTGGACAATGGGCCATGATCAATCCGTCAATAGACATAAAGCCCATTTTAGCAGCTCCATCTTCTATCAGTTTTTTAAATTGTGGTACAGTCTCTATAGCAACTGGTTGGATTCTACTCATGATAATGCAATTAATTCTAAAAAACAATCACCGACTATTTTGGGATGCGTCAACATACCATCTCTCGGAATATCCAATTCTCTCCAGTTCCAAGCTGAATTATTTTTAGCTGGCCCTGGCATCCAATCACTAGAAGAACGATGCGTCTGCCCTCCACATCTGATGTAAGATTTTGGTGTATGAGCATATCCCTCATTTTGCAGTACCAGTTCTGTAGACCACTGCTTATACGGATGATAGGTAAGTAGTCGTTTTAGTCTGTCTCTCTCTTCGGTATATTCTTTGGGTAATAACATCTCCATCGGATACTCTTCAAACATGTCCATTTTGTAACCATCGACGAATCTTGATTTGCGATCCTCATACTCTTTATATTTTGGAGATACAGGATCAGGCCATGCCTTCATAACGCCTTCTCGGGGGACAAGTGCATCAAAAAATATGACGTGCTTTATCTTCTGTGGTAGACGATCGACCACACCAGTTATGGTAATACCAGAAAACGAATGCCCAACTAAAATCACATCTTCTAGTTCTTCATATTTGATGACATTAGTTATGTCTTCGATGTGTGTGTACAGATCAACATCTTCTGTCAACAAATGAATCCTCTCTCCTACTCCAGTTGGTGTAGGTGTATACACCAGATGTCCCTTTTGTTGGAGGTATTGTTTTACTTTCTTCCACACCCAACCTCCGTGCCAAGTACCTGGCACCAGGACGAATACCTGAGCTTGCTGATGTTTTTCTTGAGCAGCACAAGAAGTACCAATGCCCAATAATGTGGCCAATTGTATAAATGTTCTCCTTATCATCCCAACTGATAATTTTTGTGCTTATTTAAATAATTTACCAAACCTCCTTCATTGAGGATATCCAGCATAATGTCTGGCAATGGGGTTGCATTGTATTCTTTCCCCTGAGATTGATCAATTACTTTGCCATCTTCTAAGTTGTACACCAAGTCAGCACCATGTTCAATAGTGTGATCTCCAATTTCTAATACAGCTAAGCCAATATTGATGGCATTTCTAAAAAATATTCTTGCAAAATCCTTGGCAATCACAAGAGCGACACCAGCTTGCTTCAAGGCCAAAGGTGCTTGCTCTCTCGAACTCCCACAACCAAAATTATATCCAGCCACCACCACATCACCTTGCTTTACTGATTTGCAAAACATCGGATCAAGGTCTTCCATCACATGATCCGCCAGTGTCTCTAAATCAAGCGTTTTCGTATACTTGCCAGGGATGATCCTATCAGTATCTATATTATCTCCGTATACATACACCATACTGTAACTATTTTAACATCAATTTACTCGTTAATCAATACTATCTCACCTGCCACAGCACTTGCTGCCACACTTGCTGGAGAGGCTAAATAAATTTGTGCATTGGGATTGCCCATACGTCCACGAAAATTTCGATTGGCTGCTGATATTACTATCTCATCGTCTCCTGGAACACCTTGATGTGTCCCCACACATGGGCCGCAGCCTGGCGTGATGATACTTGCTCCTGCATTTATCAATAGTTGGATGGTACCATCATCCATCGCATCAAGGAGAGTTTGCTGAGAAGCAGGTGCAATCAAAAAGCGAACACCAGACTTGATGCGCTTCCCATCCACAGCTTTGGCTGCTGCCTGCAGATCTTCTAAACGACCATTGCAACAAGTACCTATAAATGCATAATTTATCTTTGTACCAACAACCTCCTGTATGGGTCGCACATTATCTGGAGACTCTGGTACAGCTACTTGAGGTTCTAGATCAGACACATCGAAGCGAAATACTTTTTCATACACAGCATCTACATCAGGAACGACAGATTGAAAAGGATAATCGAGCTCTAGTCCATCTGGATGTACGATGCCAGCTTTGGCTCCCATCTCAGCTACCATATTTGCCACAGTCATTCGACTCGCCAATGTCATTGTTTGGAATGCTTCTCCAACAAATTCAATGGCTTGATAGGTGGCGCCAGAAATGGTCAACTCCCCTACAAGAAACAAAATCAAATCTTTGGCAGACACACCCTCTTTAAGTCTTCCTGTACATTCTATTAAAATGGTCTTTGGCACCTTTAACCAAATCTGACCTGTCATCATTGTCGCTGCCAGATCCGTAGACCCGACACCACAGGCAAATGCATTGAGCGCGCCATATGTCGGTGTATGCGAATCCGCACCGATGAATATATCTCCAGGTTTGACATATTGATGCTCGACCATAACTTGATGACAAATCCCTTGTCCAATATCGAATAATCTGTTGCCATGTGTTTGCGAAAAATCTCGCATCAATTTGTGCAAATTGGCAATTCTTTCATTAGGTGGTGGAACTGCATGATCGAGAATTAAAGCAACTTTATTCGGATCGAATAATGCAGACGCACCCATTTGCTCGAATGCCTTAATAGCCAAAGGCGCGGTCGTATCAGTAGCCATCACCCCATCCACTGGAGTAATCACTAAGTCTCCTGCTTTGACATGTTTTCCTATATGGTTGGATATGATTTTTTCGCTAATCGTCATATGTTATATAATCTCTATGTCAGCATTTTTGTAAAGATCGTACATATTGCCTTGAAGTCTCTCACCCAATAAGGATTCCATTTCATTTGATATAGCTGCAATACGTTTGACGTTTATCCCCGTATGGAATCCCATTTGATGCAGCATATGGACGGTGTCTTCTGTGGCTATATTTCCAGAAGCACTGTCGATGAATGGACATCCACCAAGACCACCGAAAGAGGTATCAAAAATAGTTGCCCCAGATTTAATCGCGGCATATAGATTGGCATAGCCCTTACTCTCCGTATTGTGCAAATGTAAGACAACTGGAATCTCGCCAGTTAAAGCTTTGACCTCTGACAGCAATGCTTCTACTTGCACTGGATTTGCCATCCCCGTAGAATCCGCCAATGCTAACTCTTCGATGCCCATATCTAGATGATGTTTTACCAGATCAAGTACGTGCTCTTTCTCAATCTTTCCTTCATAGCGGCAGCCAAAGGCACATTGTATGCCTCCTCTTACTGTGATATTATTTTGCTGACAGCTCTTGACCATGTTTCCAAAATCAACTTTTGCCTCTTGCAATGTCTTGCGCGTATTTTTTTGACTATGCAAATCACTAGCCGAGATAGAACAAGCCAAATGGGACAATCCCGCATCAATGCCTCTCTCAACCCCTTTAAGGTTTAAGACCAATCCACTAAATATGACGTCTTTCTGAATAGGCAATGCTGCACATACAGCTTCAGCATCTGCCATCTGTGGGACCAGACGAGGATGCACAAAAGAACACACTTGAATCCGCTTCACTCCCGCTTCGACCAACTTATTGATGAATTCAATTTTCTTTTCTGTTGCAATGATTTGCGTCAAATTCTGAATACCATCTCTCAAGCCTTGCTCTTCTATGACTACATGATCTTTCATATTATGACGCTATTGATTCAAAAAATTCTAGCCAAACTCCATCAGGGCTTTTAATCACAGCCTGCTTGATGTTGCCGTGAGGCTCAAAGGATAGCTCTTGGGCTTTAATGTAAACACTTCCTCCAGCATCCTCCACAGCTTCGAGATAGGCATCGAGATTTTTTACTGGAAATCTCAACATCAAGATACCAAGATTTGGTGGTACTGCAACTGATGAAAAATCTTTGCCTTCAATACCATCTAGCTGCACCAACTCTACAGAGCCTTTATTGGACCCATCAGGGCTCAAAATTGCTATTTTCCGACTGATGGATGGCCATACATTATAGGGTACTCCAAAAATATTTGGTCCATGTTCACCATTACTTTTATTCACCTCCATATACATTTGAAATCCTAATTGATCCATGTAGAATGCTTTAGAAGCATCCATGTCTTTCACTATCTGCGAAGAATTGAAGACATGGCTAAGCTTCGTCATTTCATCAAACCCTACTAGCTCTGGCGCATGTCTTTGTATCAATGCAAATACGACATCTTCTGCACCTCTGATCAATATCTCAGATACATGAAATTCTTCAAAGTGATATTTTTCTTCCTTACTGTAACCAGACCAACCATGTTTCTGGAATGCCTCTTTGCTTTTCAACAGATCGCTCACTCGTACATCGAGATCATAAATTCCGCCAGTGTCCCAACTCTGCGAAGAATCTCTGATGTGGACTTGATCTATATGATCAAAGCACACCAGCCTTACTTTTCCAGTATCTCTATATGGATATTTCAACAGGCAAAATGTCGCCGTACACGTCTGCGGCAATTCCCAATGATTGAGTATTTCTCTCGAGACTTCGCCTTCGACTTCTACTACCCAATCCGACAGGTCCATATACATCGACTTAGTCTTTTCCAAGTCCCTGACCGAGAGCACAACTTCCTGAAACCCCTCTAAGCCCATCGTATTTGCAACAAAACTCAAAATAATATAGTTAAGTTTATTAATAGTTCACTAAGTTAACTATTTTTATAATAATATTATATTCATACAATAGCTTATGTTACCAACACTAACTACAAATGAGTCATGGGAACTCGAATTAAAAGAATGGATCGAGTCTCTAGATGAGGTAATCAGGGATCTTGGAGAAGAAAAAACAGCTTTGCTGATGAAGTCTCTGCGCGGTCATGCCTTGAGGAGAGGTGTGAAGTTAGTTGGTGAAGCGCTTAATACGCCCTATATAAATACCATCAATGTCAGACATCAATCTCAGTATCCCGGAGATACAGAGATAGAACAAAAAATCGAAAACATCAATCGATGGAATGCTATGTGTATGGTCTTACAAGCGTATGACTCTGGCGACGGCCTTGGTGGACACATAGCCACTTACGCCTCTGCTGCGTCAATGTACGAGGTTGGGTACAATCATTTCTTCAAGAAAAAATCTGTGGACTATGGAGGAGATCTCGTTTCCTTCCAGCCACATGCAGCACCTGGCATCTATGCAAGGGCGATGCTCGAAGGAAGGCTGACCAAAGAACACTTACAACATTTCAGACGTGAATTGTCAGACCATCCAGGTCTACCTTCCTATCCTCATCCCAGGCGTTTGCCTTGGTTTTGGGAGATACCGTCTGCATCAATGGGGCTTATAGGTGTATCGGCGATTTACCAGGCTAGATTCCAGAAATATTTGGAAAACAGAGGATTAAAAGAAAAGAATGGTGGTAAACTATGGGTCTTTGTCGGTGATGGTGAAATGGATGAACCAGAAACACTAGGCACATTAAATATTGCAGTGCGCGAACAATTAGACAACTTGATTTTAGTGGTGAACTGTAATCTACAGAGGTTGGACGGCCCTGTACGAGGCAATGGTAAAATAATTCAGGAATTAGAGAGAAGTTTTCTAGGTGCTGGCTGGAATGTCACAAAAGTCATCTGGGGAAGTGAGTGGGATTCTCTTTTAGAAAGAGATCACAATGGGGTGCTCGTACAGCGCATGAACAAAGCTCTTGATGGTGATTATCAGATGTATTCTGTATTACCAGGTGATCAAGTCCGAGATCACTGGATCAAAGATAATCCAGAACTAAAAGAAATGATGCAGTCTTTGTCTGACGAAGAGATCAGAACAATAAAACGCGGTGGACACGACTATAAAAAGATTTATGCAGCCTTTGAGAAAGCAGCTAGACCAAATGGCAAACCAAGTGTCATCTTGATGAAGACAATCAAGGGGTATGGCATGGGTAAGGCTGGAGAAGGAAAAAACACCACCCATCAAAAGAAAAATATGTCTTCGCAGGAGAGGATTGATACAGCAAAGCGGCTTGGCATTACCATAAGTGAGGCTGAAGCTGCGGCTGCTAACTTTTACGTCCCAGATGAAAATAGTCCTGAAGTCTTATATTTAAAAGAAAGACGATATCAACTTGGCGGTTCATTGCCAGAGCGAAAAGAAGAAGCAGCACCCATCAAAAAATTAGGGCCTGACAGTTTAACAGAGTTTGATAAAGGCTCTGGCGATCGTGCTGTCTCAACGACAATGGTACTTGTGCGCATCATCTCTTCATTACTCAAATCCAAAGACATCGGTGATTACATCGTCCCGATCATCCCAGACGAAGCAAGAACTTTTGGGCTTGATGGTTTATTTAGACACGCGGGCATCTACCAACCTAAAGGACAACTTTATCAGCCGGTGGATGCAGATACACTTTCTTATTATAGAGAAAGTACTGATGGGCAGATCCTACAAGAAGGTATATGCGAAGCTGGTGCACTTGCATCGTTCACGGCAGCCGGGACTGCCTATTCATTGCATAGTCTGCCAATGATACCGTTTTATATATTCTACTCTATTTTTGGATTTCAACGAGTCGGTGATATGATCTGGGCTTGTGGGGATATGATGTGTAAGGGCTTCTTATTTGGGGGCACCTCGGGACGGACAACGCTCAATGGAGAAGGAGTACAACATCAAGACGGTCATTCGCACATTCTATCAAGTGTGGTACCTAATTTAAAGTCTTATGATCCTTGCTTTGCTTATGAATTATCGGCTATCATTAAAGATGGTATTAATAGAATGTATCATAACATGGAACGCATATTCTATTACATAACCGTGACCAATGAAAATATAAAAATGCCTGTCAGACCTGAAAAATTGACTGACCAACAAATCATTGACGGCATGTACAAATATCAATCTTCAAAAAAGAAAAAAGGATCAGCGAAAGTGCATCTCCTTGGTTCGGGAGCAATCATTACTCAAGTGCTCTTAGCCGCAGACCTACTTGAAGAGCTAGGAATCGCAGTTGACATCTGGTCAGTGACGTCGTATATAGAAATTCAGCGTGAAGCTCAAGCTATGGAACGCCACAACCTACTGCATCCAACTGATCAGAAGAAGACCAAAATAGAAGAATTGACCTCTAAAGAAACAGGTCTTTTTGTCTCTGTATCGGACTATATGAAAAGTCTAGGATTGTCTATAGCCAAATGGATGCCAGATGGCTATACTGTTTTAGGTACTGATGGATTCGGCGTCAGTGAATCAAGAAAAAAACTCAGAGATCATTTCGAAATAAGCCCAGAATACATCGCCTATTATTCGCTCTCCAAATTATTTTCTAAAGGAGAGATCGATAAAAAACTGTTAGACAATTGCTCAAAAGAATGGAACATCAATAAAGACAAAATATATGCTGCAGAATATTGATACATTAAACACCATACAATTGCCCTCACTTGGTGAAGGTATAGAGCAAGGCGCTGTAGTAGCCATAACCGTTGCCGTGGGTGACACTATCGAAAAAGAGCAGACCATTATAGAGGTGGAGACAGATAAAGCAACAATGGAAGTCCCAAGCCCTATCGCTGGTATCGTAGAAGCCATTCTCATTGAAGAAGGTGCCGACATCTCCGTAGGTCAAGACATCATCCGATTACAGTCCGAATCAATACAACTGCCAAATCTAGAGACTGATACTGAACCACCAGAAACCCCAATATCAGAAGTGCTCGAATCTGAGATAGTTGCTATATCCACAGATACCGATAGTAAACAAGAGCCAATAGCTCATGACAATAAAATTTACAAATCTTCGTCTCCTTCAATAAGCACAAACAGAGCAACTCCAAAAGCCAAAAAGTTAGCCAGAGAATTGAATGTCGATATAGGATTAATTTCAAATAACAATGAATTTATATCTGAGCAAAAAGTCAAGTACCACGTCAGTCAAGGCCAGCATAGCACGCAAGCATCTCCAGTCGTAACACAAATCGACCACACTAAATGGGGTAATACATCTGAGAAACCTATGACTGGTATGCAACGAGCTACCAGTCAAAACATGACCGAATCATGGAGAACAATACCACATGCCTGGCTAACTGAAAACGCAAACGTCACTGCACTTGAACGACATCGAAAAGAGATAAATAAGACCAATGAGATAAAGTTGTCTGCTACCATTTTTATTATTAAGGCAGTCGCTCATGCACTGAATCAATTCCCAATCTTTAATGCCAGTATTGACTTGAAAAAGCAAATGGTAATTTATAAAGATTATATCAATATTGGTGTCGCTGTAGATACAGAATTTGGCTTATATGTACCCATTATTAAACAGGTAAATACACTCAGTCTGACGCAAATTGCGCAAGAATTATCTCACTTGAGTGAACTTGCAAAATCGAGAAAACTTTCCAAGCAAGACATGGAAGGAGGCACCATCACAATCTCAAACTTAGGAGGCATAGGTACTTCATCAATTTTCCCAGTTATCTTATCGCCACAAGTGTCTATCATCGGTCTAGCATCATTTCAAACGATCAATGAAGAAAAGTATTTACCGATGACCATCGGATTTGACCATCGGATCATCAATGGCGCAGATGCTGCCAGATTTATACAATATCTAAAATCACTCATAGAAACTCCAGTAAAGATGCTGGCTTAATACTAATCTTATGACATTTACAGGCCTATGCCATCACTTACATACAGCGACGATTTGCAGTACAGATATCGATACAATCAAACGGTTCTATGTCGATGCAATGGGAATGCAGATTGAAGGTCCCTACCCGATCACTGAGGGGCAACGTATCACGCAACGCAAGCTGTGGGACATCGGTGCAGATATTGATTTTGACTATTATTTGATACATCGACAGGCAGTACCTTCATTAGTCAAGATAAGATTTCTCCACCTTAAGACAGCAACTCCGCACATGCACAACAGCTACAGTTCTAGAGAATTGGGACCATTTTCGTTGGGGTTTCCTAATGGAGACATCCATCAAATGGATCAAAGAGTAAAGGAATATGGTTTTGGCCAAATGGCTGAAATGCAGATTGGTGATGTCACTCGCGATGGTAAGACCTACCCTTACTATGAGACCATCTACCAGGGTCCAGATTACTTGCATTGTGTAGGTCTTCAGCGTGGTGGACAGATGGATCAAGTCTCTCCAATAGATGAAAAGACAAAATTAGGAGGCCCTGGATACTCGGCCTATGTCACAGACAACTCCGATAGCGAATTGAAATTTTATCAAGACATTCTCGATCTGGAAATACGTTTTGATTGGGTATGGGAGGCATCGGAGGGTTCAGCTTTAGGCATCGAAGCAGGTGTACCTTTCAGATTCGTCTCACTATATGCTAAGGGGTCAAATCAAAATCACCTGTTATTTCTTGACTATAAAGACGGCGTGTTCGAACCATTGAATGCCGCACCAAGAATACCTAACCAAGGTTTGGGCATGTGGTCATTCCTGACTTCAGATATTGAGAAAGTAGCTGCACTAGCAAAGGAGAATAAGGCCCGTATAGTCCAAAACCCAATGCCGTTCGACGATCCAATTTTTGGTACTTGTCAAGCGATGAGCCTGCAGACGCCTTCAGGTTTTATGATAGAAATAATTAACTTGTAACAATGGTAAAAATTCTGGACGAGTTCATCAGCATACTGGTAGGAGATTTGGACAATCGCGACCAAATCGAACAAGAAAAAGCGCAAGGAAAACAGATACATCCTTATGCAAAACACATCACCAGAGATTGTACACACATCATAAACAACATCCCTTCTGACCTCGAAGGTAGATACATACTAGAGGAAAGTTATTACACATATCCTGAAAGCGAGATGATCATTAAGCCTTTATTTTTCTATGTGATCGAGCGTGACCAAAGCGTTTGGCTCCATTCTGTAAGTGTACCTGAGAGACTTGACCCTGCTGAAGTCATCAATGCAAATGAAGAGCTGTATTTTGACTACGAAGAGCTAGAGATAAAAGAACAATTTGGAGCAGCGGTTTATACCTTTTTCCCCGACGAAAAGTGTTTTAGGACTGACCACTTCTGTGAATTTGGTCCAGGATTAACATTCCGTTTAACGGAGCGCCTATCTCATGAGGGTCTTGAAGTTATGGAAGTCTGGACCAAGGATGGGATCGTAACCACGCCATATTCTACACCATTATTATATTTGAAATACAATACAAATGGATAAGAACATTTCTGTAAGTAATATGATTCTCGTTTCTGTATTAGGAATGATTGTCATCCTTTTTTCTAATGGCCTTACTATCTCTGGCATTACAGCGTTTGATGAGGCATTGTTGACTGAATTTAATTGGACCAAGTCAGAATTAAAATTCAGAGACTTTATCAATCTTGTAATTGCAGCTGCTTTGGTCCCATTTGTAGGAGCATTGATTGATCGATTTGGCGTCAAGCGTGTGATGAGTTTTGGCTTGATCCTTTTGACGATCCTTTACTATTCATACAGCTTTATAGAAAATTCAATTCAAATGTATTTTTTGCATGCAGGATTCGCAATAGCTGTGGCCTGTGCAGGTACAATGTCTGTAGTGATCATGGTATCGCAACGAGTATTTAATCATAGAGGGACGGCGCTGGGTATAGCTCTTGCAGGGACGAGCTTAGGTGGCTACACCATATCAAAGTTATCTGTCCATCTATTGGAAAATTATGGTTGGCGGACATCATTCCAATACGAAGCAGCACTGCCTGTAATAGCCTTGATATTATTATGGCTTTTTATAAAACCCGTTAATTATCAAAAAGAAGATAAAGACACAGATACCGGTCTTAACGAAATAAAATTCGCGCAGGCATTACGGTCAAAAACATATTGGGCGATATGCGCTGCTGGTTTTTTTTGTTTTTACTCCATTTTGGGGATCATCGGAAATACCTTTTTGTATCTGACAGAACTGGGATTCGATCTCAAAACAGCTGGAAATATGTTTGGGACAATGTTTTTAATCATTTTGTTCGCTAAATTCATTTCTGGTATACTGACAGATTACATAAGCAAATTCATTTTATTCAAACTACAATTGGTCTGTATGCTGGTGGGTGCTTTATTGATGGCATTGAATACATCCTCTTTAGCGTGGCCAGCAATTATTGCCGTTGGGATTGGTTGGGGAGGTTTATACACCTTATTTAATTATACAATCATAACCACGTTTGGAGTAAAAAATGCAGGTAAAATAAATGGCCTTATATCTACATTTGAAGCTGTAGGTGGCGGTTTAGGTATCTGGTTGACAGGATACATTTCTGATAAAACTGGTGATTACAGTATGAGTTTCTACGTGGTGGTAGTGTTTTTATTCATCTCTTTGTTGATTTCATTTTTTATAAAACCAGTAGTACCAGATGAAAATTAGAAATCCCAGAAATGGTCAATATGACTACATCCTGTCAGTAGATTCACAAGAGACGATCCAACAAAAAGTAAGATTGTTGCGCAGTCACTACCCGAGTTGGGCTTCGGCACATTTAGAGTCCAGAATCAATACACTCCAAGACTTTGCGACTGCCTTAGAAAAATCCAAAGAAGTACTGATCGAGCAACTCAGCATTGATACAGGTCGGCGAAAAATATCACAGATTGAATACCAAGGAGCCATCGGCATCATAAAAGGAAGGTGCTACTCTGCCCCACTCATGTTGAAACAACAGGACCAAAGAACATCTGTCACTAGTCCGACGGTAACCATCGGACAGCAGACAATTCCGTATCCTGTAGTTGGCGTCATCAGTCCTTGGAATTTTCCTTTACTCTTGGCGATGATCGATGCTGTCCCTGCTCTGTTAGCAGGCTGCACCGTCTTATTAAAAGCCAGTGAAGTCACGCCACGGTTTTTAGACGTGTTAGAGTCTTGCATCGAGGAAGTACCTGCACTGGCTCAGGTATTCCAGTTGGTAAAGGGTGGCGCAGAAGTAGGTAAAGCAGTCGTCGATCATGCTGATGTGATCTGTTTTACTGGCAGCACCGCGACAGGGAGGAAAATAGCTGTTCGTGCAGCGGAAAGACTTATACCAGCATTCTTAGAGATGGGTGGTAAAGATGCTGCTATCGTATTGGAGTCAGCAGACCTAGACAATGCAGCAATTGGGATACTAAGAAGTGCCGCGGGAGCGACAGGACAAGCCTGCCAGTCTTTAGAACGCATTTATGTGCACCAGTCAGTCGCAGATGATCTGATCGATGCTCTACTACAAAACATATCCAAAGTCAGTTTTAATGATGATTATGACAAAGGAGGGACAATGGGGCCTTTAATATTTGAAGGGCAAGCGCAGAAGATTAAGTCTCAACTGGAAGACGCTGTGGAGAAAGGGGCTACTATCCTCTCTGGCGGAGAAATTCAAAACATCAATGGTGGTCTATGGATGTTGCCAACGATTGTCACTCAGGTCAATCACGGCATGCAACTTATGCAAGAAGAAACCTTTGGTCCAGTCATCCCTATTATGACTTTTGAGACAATCCAACAAGCCATCGAATTGGCCAATGACAGCTCCTTCGGTTTGTCGGGGTCTGTCTTCTCAAGGGATAAAGTATTGGCAACAGAGGTAGCATCACAGATGGAAGCTGGTGGGATTAGCATTAATGATGCAAGTCTGACTAATCAAGTGTTTGATGCAGAGAAAAATTCATTCAAAGAATCCGGGATGTATGGTTCGAGAATGGGCGCAGAAGGGCTGACTCGTTTTTTGAGAAAGAAGGCATTTTTAATCCAAAATGAAAAAGCTGCTTCTATTTTTACTCAAGAAGAAAACGCAATGTAATCTAAGATAAGAATGATTTAAAGCTCATTTAAAGCTCATCAAGCAACTGATTGTATTCCACTAAAAAGCCATCTGGATCATAAAAAACGCTGACCATGACACGTATTTTTCCAGTACCGTCTGCATTAGGATATTCGATTAATTCGGGTTCGGAGAATACCTCTATGTTTGGCATTTGTTTGATGATTTCGAATTTTTTTTCGGCTTCTTTACTGTTGAATAACAGGACAACATTCTGAGCTGTGAAGCCTTCTTTTCGAATGGGTTTCTCTTCTATATCTTCTCCATAGTAATATTCCATCAGGCCAAGGACGCCGTAGAATTCGTGTGTTGCCTTTAAAAAAACGAGGCGCAGTTGTTGATCGCCTTCATTGCCATCATTTCTGGGTCTCGTTAATGTATTGTCATAAATGACTTCCATGCCCATGACATCTTTGTATAAGGCTAGTGAAGCTTTTAAGTCTCGTACAATCAAAGTTGTTCGCCTAAACACTAAAGGGAAATCTTTCGGTTGAGCTGTAATGTTAAAGAATTGCTCATCCGTCAATTGCTGGTGGTTAACTATTGGTTCGCTTATTTTACACTGAGTGCAAAGAGCTAAGATCAAGAAAAGATAACATACTTTCATACTAATTAATTTTTACTAGTTGTTTACCTACGTTTTTACCTTCAAATAATCTATTCAATGCTTCAGGCATACGCTCAAGTCCATGCAACACATCCTCATGATACTGCAATTCCCCATTTTTCAACCATCGCAATAAGTCAGCATGCGCCTCTTTAAATCTTGGTTCGAAATTATAAATAAAGAAGCCTTGCATCTTTGCTCTTTTAGCTAAGATTAAATGCCAGTTTTTTAATGCATAATGCTGCTCATATAAGGCGTGGTCTCCATAGGTTGAAATCCGACCGCAACCAACAATTCTGGCAAACATACGCAAGTGCTTCAACGCCAAATCCAATATTTCTCCACCGACATTATCAAAGAAAATGTCGATACCATCAGGGGCTAGTTCTTTGAGTCGTTGATCTACATCCTCTGATTTGTAATTGATGACTGCATCGTAATTAAGTTTATCCAATAACAATTGTTTCTTTTCGTCTTTGCTTGTCAGACCAATGGCTTTAGCACCTTTCAATTTGGCAAGACCTCCAATGATATTCCCTACTCCACCTGCTGCCGCAGATACCAGCACGACATCTCCTTGTTTCAATTCTCCAATATCGTATAAACCAAAATATGAGGTATAACCCGTGACTCCCAAAATTCCCAATGCTGTAGATGGAGACAAACCATGATCGTCCACTAGATACATCATTTTGTCAGCTGTACAATCAGACACCACGTGAGTTTGCCATCCAAACTTGCCAGTGACGAATCTGCCGACTGGGTACGATGCATTGTGACTCTCGATAATCTTGCCAACCCCTCGGCCTCTCATCGTATCGCCCAGAGCTAATGGCTTTTCAAATCCTGCACCATCCAACATATAATACTTCATCACAGGAGCCAATGATAGATACTGTGTTTCTATCAAAATCTCTCCGTCCGCTAAAGTGGGTAGATCTACTTCTTCTACATTAAAGTCAGAATTTTTTATCAATCCCACTGGTCGTGCAGCGAGAACAAGTCTTTTGTTTTTCATTAAATGAAAGTACCTTTTGATTTAAGAAACATGCGATTGTATGGCTTACATTTTCAAAGTCAAATGATTAACATTCTTGACCTCTTTGTAATGCCTGTTAATGACCACTGCTTTTTTGCCTAACAGTTTTTTTCTCCTTTTTTTCCATATGTTTTTTAAAAACTGTCCAACTTGTCTCGTTTGGTCTAGTGTCATCTTTTGGAGGTGCCGTGTTATACAAAGGATATCTTTCATCAATTATCTTCTGCAAACGTGGCCAGATTTCTGATTTATCAAAGGTGCTAAATCCAGTCGCATTAAAAATCATGATGCCAGGTTTTGACCCCATCTCCATCCAGGGAAGCCATTGGGCAACTCTCGTCCAGGCAATATTGGAGTGAGTCAAACTATTGACCTCTGGATCCAACATCTCAGCACTTCTATAACTTGAATTAAATATCTCCATAGCGTGGTAGGCACCTCCGACATAAACTTGATAATCGCTCCCTAGAGGATTATCATAAAACAAAGGAATTTCATCAGCGGAAAAAGTGATGTCCCCATATTGACGCAGCTTCATAGGAGCTACATATTCGCCCGTTTCAGTTTTTTCGTAGCGATAGCCACGCATATTCACAGGGTCATTGGCGACGTGTACTATTTCGGACTCTTCACCTGTCCATGGATTAGCCCAAGTATCTATAATCTCATTCGTTTTGGGATCAAGATACATCATGACTTCACGGCTTACACTTTTAAATCCCAAACCTCTGATCTCGTCTTCTACCATGTCGCATTGACGTGTGTTGATGCCGACAAGATTAAATAAATGCTTGTCTTTCTCCCCTTCGACTCGACTGTATGCTCGACCTTCCCACATGCCATATCTGGTTTGGCCTTCTATGGTGGTACCACAAGTAGCTTTCATCCTTGCGAGTATGGCATCTCGACCTTCAAGGATGACTTCCTGGGCATTAACTTGTTGTAAAATACCTATTGATATTATCAATAGAGTGAATAAATATTTCATTCGAAAAAATTTAAAGATTTTAATCATCTAAAATAAACAGACTATCTGGTAACTTTTCATTTACGTGAAAATCTGTCCATATAATTTCATTAGTTTTTTTATTATCGTAAAACAGCTCTACCTTACTTGCTTGCTTCCAAGAATATTCTGGTTTTTGAAAAAATGAAGAGTACAGCCGATGATGCCAGCCACGGGGCGTATCAAACGCAACTTTGACAATCTCATAAGTGTCCCGCCTTATATCAAAAAAAGTCTCGCTGCCTACTGGGTCCGTTACCTTTATCGTATGGGTATTAAAACCATGTACATGATCTGTACCAAACAAGTCGAGTTGATATCCCTTATCAAACACATGCCTGATCACACCATAACCAAAATTAGAAGCCCACCGCTTAACTGCTTCTGATTTTTCTTGTTTGCCATGTTGGTCGTATGTATGATTACCGTCATAAGCCAACAGTATAATCGCTTGATTATCTCTATAGGATTCAATTCTGACTTTGCCACTAGCTTTGTGAGCATCCCGTTTTTGAGATTCAAATTGTCGGTACATCACGTGCTTCTCATGGTGAAATGTATCCTTTCCTTGATAGAAAGTGCCATATCCAAACATAGAAAGCGTTTGCGGTCGTTTCCAAAAGTCGCCACCTGCTGCCTCGTGGGCTTTTGACATAATCTCAGTTGCAGACAATGACTTAATTTTAGATGTTTGACATGCAGTAGCACCTAGGCACGCAAATATTATGTAAAGGATTGTTTTCATTTATCTGGAGATGTAATGCTAGGAATAAAAATATGAATAATCATTACAGACAAAATATGCAACAGTGACACAATGACAAACACAGGTACATAAGAGATATTGTCAATCAACCAACCAATCACGGGTGTAAACAACATGGCCCCAAAACTTCCTGCAGATCCTGTAATACCCCATATCGTACCCACATCCTTAGCACGAAACATATCTACTGGAAGAGTAAACATAGATGATTGTTTGAATTGTGTACTAAATAGAGCCAATGAAATGAATGCAATGGAAGCCGTAGCACTATCTGTGTACAGACATAGAAGTACTGGCAAAACAAATATCGCCCCTATCCACATAATGAGTTTTCTGGATGCATCCAGTGACATCCCTCTATTCATCAGCCAACTGCCCGACCACCCACCTGCGACACTTCCGATATCGGCTGCTAAAAAAGGAATCCAAGCAAACAATCCAATTGCCTTTAGGTCAAACCCTTTCATATCGACAAGAAAACTGGGAAGCCAAAAAATAAAAAAGTAGAATGATCCGTCAGATACAAATCTTGCCAAGCTCAGACCCCACAATTCTCGATTTGACAAATAAGATTTCCAGTCTAATTTTTCTGAAATAAGTGTTTCTTGAATTTTAGGTAATTGTGTCCTCTCCTCGGGGGATAATTTTGGATGTACTTCAGGCTCATAATATACTTTTTGCCAAAGAAATAACCACAGGAAACCAATCAATCCAGTAATCACAAATGCCATCCGCCAGCCAACAGAATAGATAAGAAAGGCCATCAGCGGAGGAGCAATGACCGCCCCAAGTCCAGGCCCCATATTGAGTATGCCCGTCGCTTTCGTCCTCTCTTTCTCTGGAAACCATCTAGCTATGGCTTTCATTGCAGTAGGAAAATTGGCTGCCTCTCCTACGCCAAGTAAAAATCTAAGCCCAACAAAACTATAGAACCCTCTGCCAAGCGCATGAGCCACACTAGCAACAGACCACCAGACCACAGCAAATGAAAATCCATTTTTGATGCCAATTCGATCGACGATAGATCCTGAGAGAACCTGCATGATGGCATAAGACAATAGAAAGGAAGACACAATCCAGCCATATTGCTCATTCGTAATACCAAGGTCCTCCTTGATGAAAGGAGCTGCCACAGACAACGCTTGTCTGTCAATATAATTAATAGTGGTTGCAATGAATATTGTGCCTATGATCCACCAGCGAGTTCCTTTCCAATAATGCACAAATTATTTGGGGTTCAATTTTTTAAAATAGGTCCAGCTGGTCTCGTTTGGTTTGGTCATTGTTAAAGGTGCATGTCTGTATTCTGGTTTATGGGACATAACATACTCTGTCAACACCTTAGGCATGAGATCATAATCCTCCTCCATCAGTTTATAGCCAGCACCTTGATACACCAAGTTCCCTTGTCTTTGTCCCATTCTCATCCATGGTAGCCAAGGGCCAATGCGTGTCCAGCTGATGGTGGAGGGCACACTATTCAACTCAGGATTATTGATGTCTTTTTCAGAAAAGAAAAATTGAAACAACTCTGTCGCTTCATACAAATCTGACTGAGCATTATCTGGATACGCCTCCACGGTCAACGGAGAAGGATATGCTAGAAATATATCTGCATTCATACATATCATATCGTCTCCATAGGTATTATGATTAACTCCCCAAGGACCATATTTACCTTGTAATTTTTGTTCTTGATTAACTGGAGAATTCCATACGTGAACCACATCGACAACTTCTTTGGTATATGGATTCTCAAATTTTTCTAAAACTTCACCAGTGACAAGATCAGTATACAGTAAGACTTCATTCGTTAATAATTGATAGTCGTATTCGTCAACTTTGACATTTCTGGCAATGTTGTACATCTCATATCCCATCAATGGTTTATCCCTTTCTCCTTCTACAAATCCGTATATTTTTCCGTTAGCATAAAAGATCACTTCGTCCTCAGGATCCAACGAGCCTCTGACTTTAACAAATGCCAACAAATTGTCCTTGGGATCATCAAGATCTAAATCCAAAGAGACTTGTTGGTTTATAGCACTAGTTGGAATTTCGTCTATGACTCCTTGAGTATGCTTGCAACCAACAAGTATACTGACAAGCAGATAAAAAAGCACATATTTAGTCATAGTCAACATTCAGATAGATCCTTCACAGTACGAAGTGATCTTATTTATAACGAAAAAACTAACAGTTACAATTTGTCATCAAAAATCATATCCAACCGTCAATAATACTCTTCTTGGAATTTGGATAATACCAAAACCCAATACACCATTAAAATCTGGCGTCCTTTGTCTTTGGATAAGTAAATCGTCTGTCGTGCTACCGAGCACTAACTGTTGTACTCCATTGGAGTCAAATAAATTTTTCACTCTAAGGCCAACTTTTATTCCAGAGTTATTACCCAACCCAAATCTGTAAAAGACATTGGCATTACTCACAGTTAGGTCAGGAGTCTCGTACAAATTTAATGCAGTAGCGAAACGTCCAGCATAATGTACCATATCATAGGAGATTCCAAAATTCTTAATGTTGTAGCCTGCAACAAATGATAAAATCATGTTGGGAGTATTGTGTACTCTATTGCCAGTCACATCAACAGCGAATCTCTGAGCACTTTGATCGATTGTCACCAAGTCCAGTCCAAATAAATTATCTATATCTGCTGCTGGAACCGGAGGCGTCGTCTCATCGTTATCAGCATCAACATTGTCTATGGCTATCTGGAATCCGTCAAACTCGGACTCTTGTAGTGTTAATGCCCCTCTAAGTAATAAGCCTTTGACTGCCTGAGGCGCAAATGTCAATTGAAGTTCAGCTCCGCGTACTAAATTAGTCCCTACAGGTCTTGGAACAAATGTCTGTCCAGTCGTTGCATTAGGATCAAATACTGTAGCTACTCGATTATTAATCTGCGTATTGAATATACCGAAGTCAATACCAAGATCTCCTACACCAAATCGAACGCCAAGTTCTGAGTTTATAACTATTTCATCCTTTTCAGGAAGTGGAGTTGCTAATCCAACAGTAGGTAAAGAAAATGCTCTGACGAAGCTACCATAAATCGCAGATCTTGGGCCTAGCAAATAATTAAGACCAATGGAACCTGAAAAATTAGAGAAGTCTAATTCATTTTCTATTAATTCACTTGGATCATAATCTATGCCTCCAGCTGCTTCTGGATCATTGTTAAAAAATCCTGTCATCTGGTCAAAACGAACACCGACATTTATTCTCAATTTATCTTTAATCACAACTTCGTCTCCAGCATAAATACCCAGAACATTTTCTTCTTGGTGAGATGTCGTTGTCGAGAGCGAGAATCTTGTTTGTGGCGGCGTACCCGGAGGGCCAAACCAGCCGTAAGTCGGTCTAGGATCAACAGTTGAAGTGTAAAAATGCAAACCTCCAAATCTATCATAAATGGCCTTACTATAATACACACCTATATTAAACAGGTGCTTCACAGAAGAATCAGCTCCTGCAGAGATCAGTAGTCGCGTGTCATTTATAAAATCTCTTATGTCACCAATCGAGTTAGCATTAAGACGCAAAATATTAGAATCAAAATTATAGAATGTAGAGAGCGAAATTTCATTCTGATCTCTCCATTCGTAGCTGCTTAGTCTGAATTTTTCGACAAGTGTTACATTATCACTCAATCGAATCTCTGCACTCAATCCAGCTAATCCACCGAGTACTTCTTCTCTATTGTCTCTGGCTTGATTTTGAATAATTTCATTTCCATTTACATCTAATAGAGGTGAGGTAAATTGTAGGGGTGCAAATACGCTTGATCGCAACACAGAATTAAAATTTAATTGTGTATTGTCTGGATAAAAGGTATTGCTGTTGTCCCAACCAGCTGCCAATTCTCCTGTACCTAGATCAAATGGACTATCCGTCAAATTGTTGAATTCATTATTACTAACGATGCCATATAATTTGAGGTCAAAATTGTCAGAGACAGGAAACTCAATATTTGCGCTTATCTGACCACCTTTGTCTTTAACAGCCCATTCTTTGTAGCCTGAATCTTCCATCAGATAACCTCCGATGCTATATTTAATGCCTCCTTCTAAAGGGCCACTGACATTAAAGTCAACACGGTAGTCCAAATCACCTTCGAATGGGTGCCCGTCATTGACCACATTATTAAATCGTGTAAATGAAATGGCGCCTTCGGTCTTATCTCCACCTGATCTTTGGATCAAATTGACAGCACCCGCACCAGCTGCTCTACCAAATAATGTCGCTCCACTTCCTCTCACTACCTCTACCCGCTCAATAGTATTGTCAAACGCAAGATACTCTGTCGTACCCGCTGATCTTGATGCAAAACCATTTAAAGGCAATCCGTCCAGTAAAGTAGTGACATATGTATTGCCAGAAGGAAATCCTCTGATGTTATAGTTGGATTTCCGACCTTGACTATTCTCCACAGTAACACCTGGAGAGTTCACAAGTGCCTCAGCTACTGACTCAGGCTGGATAGATCTCAATTCTTCAGACCCGATCGTTGTAATGGATGTCGTCGTCTGTATTTTACGGACAGGTTGTCGAGTTGCTGTAACGACAATATCTGAAAAAGTAGTGACATCGGGATTAACCGTGACATTCAGTACAGACCCATTCACTAATTCTTCTTTTGTAGTAAGCCCTACGTAGCTAAATACCAACACATCTCCATCATTAGCCTCTACGGAGTAGTTGCCGTTGATGTCTGTAATGGTACCTGTGCCTGTGCCTTTGATAACGACAGAGGCGCCGACTAGTTCTTCGCCAGTATCGTTAATGACTTTGCCACTGACTGTTTGCTGAGCAATTGAGAAGACACCCATACTCAGCATAAGGATGGCTATTCCTAAAAATTTTACGATATAACTTTTCATAGATAATTTTATTTGCGCTCTAAAAATAATAATTAACTTTATTAATCATTAACTCTATTAACTATTTTTTTTAAATTTGGAAAAAATAATTTTATGGCATTACAAATATTTCCCAAACATACGGGTGTCTGGGAAGGGACATACACCAGGATAGAACCAAATGGTGATATCAGAGATAAATGGAATTCTAAGCTGACCATTAGATGGGATGGTGACAAGGAATATCACCAAGTCAACGAATATACTTGGGATGATGGACACTACGAGTGTCACGATTTTGGCATATGCCAATTCAACGAAAAAGATGAATTGATATTCGATAATCCCAGAATCAAAGGCAAAGCTTGGGAAACTGAAAATAGTGTCGTCCTTACATGGACATATATAGATAGACCTGGGTCTAAACTGTTTGAAATTATTGATCTGATTGGACCAGAAGATAAACACAGAATCAGATGTTGGAAATGGGCGCAAGGAGATGAATTTCTAGGTCTTACCATGATAAACGAGCACCAAACCAAAACGCAAGAAGAAGTAGATCCTAAATTTTGGCATGACCTACCAAATTTACGAACAAACGGTCAACCATCCAGATCAGATAAATAAGTTAACTATGGGTATGACCATCACAGAAAAAATAATGGCTCACAATAGTGGTCGAGATCAGGTAAAACCTGGAGAATTGGTATGGGTAGATGTAGAATCTGTGATGACTATGGACTATCTAGGCAAGACCTGTTTTGAAAAATTCAGATCCCTTGGACCATCAGAAGTCTTTGATAAAGATAAAGTAATCTGCGTATCAGACCATCTGGTGCCTCCGCCAAATCAAAAATTTGCGACCATGCTCAACGAATGGCGTGAAGTAGTCAGACAACATGACATCACTCATTTTTATGATTTAGGCAGACAAGGAATTGCACATCAAATAATGGTCGAGCAAGGGCACGTATTGCCAGGTAAAATCAGCATCGGTACAGATTCTCATGCCAATACTTACGGAGCTGTCGGAGCTGTCGGCAATGCTGTAGGAGTCACAGATGCCGCTGTCGCTATGGCTACTGGTAAAGCATGGTTCAGAGTACCAGAGGCAGTTAAGTTTCACATTACTGGAGTATGGCAACCTTGGGTGATGGCCAAAGATCTTAGCCTACACATCATGGGAATGATGCACTGGAACGGTCACCTCATCTACAAAACATTAGAATTCACTGGACCAGCCATAGACTCACTAGACATGGCAGGTCGAATGACATTGTGCAATATGACCGTTGATCTAGGTGCAAAAAACGGCATCATCAAGCCAGATCAAACGACCAAAACGTATCTCGAAGGTGTCGCCAAAGGTGAGTGGGAGATGATAGAAAGTGATGCGGATGCACAATACGAAGAGGTCTACGAAATTGACATTAATGATCTTGCTCCTACCGTTGCCTTACCTGATAAATTAGACGACACTGTTACGGTCGATCAACTAGTAGGTACAAAATTCAATAAAGCCTTTGTCGGGACATGCACAAACGGAAGATTAGAAGATATCGAAGTCATCGCTAGAATTCTCAAAGACAAGCAAGTCCATAGAGATGTGAACATGATCTTAGTACCAGCTAGCCAGACTGTGTATTTGGAAGCACTTCAAGCTGGACATTTGGAAACATTGATCAAGGCGGGTGTCGCCATTGATACTCCAAGTTGTGCAGCCTGCGCTGGCATCCATACTGGCGTGGCAGGAGATGGAGATATAGTTCTGTCCGCAGGTAATAGGAATATGAAAGGTAGGATGGGAAGTAAAAATGCCCAAATTTATTTGAGTTCACCAGCGGTGGTAGCAGCTTCAGCTCTTAAGGGTGTTATCTCAGACCCAAGAAATTTATAGCATGAATATGATTCGATTTGCATTTAACATTCAGCTTCTATTCATGATAATAATGACAAGTTGTAACAATGCAATCGATGATTTATTGACTTCCATATTGACTGATGACATAGAGTGAGACGAAGACAATTCATATCTGATTCACTGATTGCAGGGACCGTGCTCGGTACTGTGCCATTTGCCTGTACACACAGTTTTGATACAGAGGTGTTGATCTTAGGTGGCGGCATATCGGGCTTATACCTCGCCTATTTACTTGATAAAGCTGGGAAGGGGTATATTCTGATTGAAGGTAGTGACAGATTTGGTGGGCGTATGTTTTTTCACCCAACCATTCAACAAGATGTTGGTGGCAGGGGCATCGGCGACAAGTACAAAGAAATCATGTCTTTAGTCAATGATCTTGACATTGACTTAATTGACATTACAGAATTGACAGGAGGAGGACGTTCCTACTATGTAAATAATACACTCATACCCTCATTTGAGAACAGAGCTGACGATCCTGCCTTGTTAGAGTTTGTCACACCAGAAACACCACCAGACTTGGAAGCCTTGGATGATTGGTATAAGCGATCTGATCTCGATCAAAGCTATTCTGATTATCTCAAAAAACTCGGCAGGACAGATGAAGAAATAGCCTTGCTGAATATTAGTGCCAACTACAATGACGTGTACAATACGTCTTGCATAAACTCTCTACACAGTCGCGCATTTAGAAAATTCAACGGGTCTAAAGTAATATACAATTTTGCTGGTGGGACAAAGTCGCTCATTAATGCAATTGTAGAATCACTGAAAGGAGACTTACGTCTGAATAAAATTGTGACCTCCATCTCAGCAAAAGATAACGGAATAACAGTGTCTTGTGAAGATGGCACTTCTCTCAAGGCTGCAAAAGTCGTTTGTACGCTGCCATTCAGTACACTGCGAGATGTCGATCTCGATTTATCTCTCAATCCCAAACAAAAAACCGCCATCCAAGGCCTATCCTACACTGCCATCACTCAAATTCATTTTGATGCAATCGAGCCCTACTGGGAAGCAGATAAGTTATCCCCATCTATGTGGACTGATACAGCATTAGAACGGATAATGACCTTTGGTTTTGGTGATGACAACAGGCATTTGGTTGCATGGGTCAATGGCAAAGGGACTCATCAGTTTGATACGATGAGTGACAGCTCTATCGCCAACTTTCTCCTATCAGAAATGAAAAAAATACGACCCGCAAGCGAGGGTAAAATTGAATATACTGGCACTCATTCTTGGGGACAGTACAAGTTTAATAAAGGCGCTTATTGCGAATTCAATGTAGGGCAATCTAGTCTCTTTGAGGATATGATTAAGCCAGCTGGCAATGTTCATTTTGCAGGAGAGCATACTGCCACCCATTCCCGAGGCATAGAGGGAGCTGCTGAATCTGCAAAACGCGTATATAATGAATTAATGATTTAATATGAGTAAGATAGAAGGAACATGTTGGGTAGCTGATGATTATGTGATGGCTTATGACATCATCATCCAAGAATATTGGACATCAGCTATAGACCCTGAAGACAATAGTCTTTGGGTAATGGCTGGCGTCAAGGATGCATTCAACAAAGAAAATGGATTTAAGGATAATGGCTACACCTTTATAGTGGCAGCCCATAATTTTGCTGGTGGAGGTAAGAGTATCGAGCATGTTGTAGCTGGTCTTATTGGTGCAGGTATACAAGCCGTCTTCGCAGATAGTTTCGCCAGATTGCAATTTAGAAATGCGATCAATTATGGACTCCCATTTATCACATCCAAAGGGATTGCAGAACATTGTAAGACTGGAGATACCTTAAGCTATGAGCCAGATTCTGGTATCATTACAAACATGACTAACGGTACAGAATTTTCATCGGTTCCGCCAGCTCCATTTGTTGCAGAGGTGAGTGCTGCTGGAGGCTTGATGAACTATGTCAGAGAAAAAATTAATAAAGGCGAAGCAATCGGATAATTGATGAAAGAAAATAAAGTTAAAACAAGGATTAAAGAAGGAAAAGCCTGCTACGGTGCTATATCTCCGACTAATGATCCTACCATTTGTGAGTATATAGGTCTCAATGGCTTTGACTACTACATGATTGATGGCGAACATGGCGGCATCTCCATCTCTGATGTCACAAATTTGGTAAGAGCTTGCGAAAACGTCGGTTGTACGCCACTCGCACGGATCAGAAGTGTAGACCCCAAATTGATATTGCAATTCATGGATGCAGGAGTCATGGGAGTTATGATGCCTTCTATTGATAATGCAGATGATGTCAAGCGGTTAGTAGATGCTATCAAATACCCTCCACTGGGGACAAGAGGTCTAGGTCCCGTGAGAGCTTCAGATTATATGCAAGGAGCACATTCGCAAAAAGAATATGTCACTTTTGCCAACGAACAAACACTCGTATTGCCACAGATAGAGTCCATGGCGTGCGTAGAAAATCTCGAATCCATTTGTCAAGTAGAAGGAGTAGATGGATTCATCATCGGACCAAGAGACTTGGCTATGTCAATGGGCTTTTATGATGGTCCTGGTCATTCAGAAGTACAGGACATGTTAGACAACATTTTTAAAACAGTACTGGATAGTGGAAAATTCTACGGGACAGTCGCAGGCAGTGCTGACCGAGCAAAGGAGTTGGTCGACAAAGGTGCCAGTATGATTTTAAATTCTGTACAAGGCTTGATTAAAGTATCAGCTAAACAGTTTTTATCAGCGAGAGAGTCTGATAATTAGCCAAATAATTCCATTATTCTGAAACATTAAAACAAACAATCTATGCCATCAATCGTCGTACTATTCAACTTACAAGATGAAGGATCCAGAGACAAATATGAATCATGGGCGAAGTCTACTGATCTCCCAACTGTAAAAGCACTCAAATCCATAGATGACTTCAAAGTATATAAATTGAATGAAGTCATGGGGACAAGTGATGCCCCACCCTACCAATACTGTGAAGTGATCGAAGTCAACGATATGGACACCTTCGGTGCAGAGATCGCAACGGAAACCATGACCAGGGTCGCACAGGAGTTTCAAGCATTTGCAGATAACCCCATTTTTCTCGTATCAGAACAAATCGGCTAATGAAAGGTCTAAGAGGAAAAACAGCCATTGTTACTGGCTCTGGTCGTCAACAAGGGATCGGTGAGGCAATTGCTAAGTATTTGGCAAAGAAAGGTTGTAATGTTGTGATTTCAGACATTGGAGAACCATCAGGTAAAAATTTCACTAAGACGCATATTGGCTCTAGTAAAGAAATGAAAGCCATTGTCAAAGAAATAAAAGCTAGTAAAGGCAATGCAATAGCCATTCCTTGTGATGTGAGAAAATCCAAACAAATAGAGGACATGATATCCAAAACAATCAAAAAATTTGGATCGTTAGACATCATGGTAAACAATGCGGGTGTCGGATACATTATGGAGCCCTTCGAAGAATTTAAAGAATCCAGTTGGGATGCTGTACTGGATGTAAATCTCAAAGGCGCATTCTTATGCTCACAAGCTGCAGCTAGACAAATGATAAAACAAGGCAAAGGGGGCAGCATCATCAACATAGCCAGCCAAGCTGCGAAGTCTGGATTTCCATTTGCAGCAGCTTACACTGCCTCCAAACACGGTATGGTAGGATTAACAAGGAGCAATGCGGTAGAGTTAGGTTCTCATAAAATTCGAGTGAATGCTGTATGTCCTAACCACATCACAACGGGACTTGGCCACTGGCAAAACAAATTTTTTAGTGAAAAATTGGGTCTTGATTATGACAGCTATTTACAAGGTATCGTGGATAAAAATCCATTGGGACGCACAGGTAGAGTTGATGATATCGCAAGAGCTGTTGCATTCTTGGCATCAGACGAATCGAGCTATATCACAGGTGAGGCAATGAATGTCAGCGGAGGAGAAGAATACCATTAGTGAAATCGAACAAGCAAATTGACAAATTAAATAATTGAATAATCGAACATGCAATTAGGGATAGACATAGGAGGTACATTTACAGACTTGGTATTGTATAGACCAGATGGTCGCATACTACAATTTGCAAAAACACTGACCACATATCCAGACCCTACAATTGGAATTTTTAATGGCATTGAAGAGTTAAAACAACAATTTGATCTGGACATCACTAAGTTAGATAAAATCGTTCATGGCACCACACTAGTGACGAATGCAATCATAGAAAGAAAAGGGTGTAAAACGGCTTTTGTGACGACAAAAGGATTTGAAGATGTCTTGGAAATCGGTAGAGAACTTAGATACGATATCTATGATCTATTCTTGACTATGCCAAAACCATTAGTGCCTAGAAATTTGAGATTTGGTATCGAAGAGCGCATCAACAGCAAAGGAGAGATACTTACTCCTTTATCTAAAGAACACCTCCAGAAATTGTCCAGAACACTTGCCAAAGAACAGGTAGAGTCTGTCAGTATTTGCCTCTTGAATTCGTATGCCAATACCAGTCATGAGAAAAAACTTGGTCAATACTTACAAAAAGAATTCCCAAACCTCTACGTTACTCTTTCTTCAGAGATAATGCCTGAGATCAGAGAATACGAAAGAAGTTCTGCCACTGCTATGAATGCTTATGTGCAACCTTTGACAGATCAATATTTGCATAAGCTCAGAAAAAATTTGATCAAAGATGGCTTTACAGGCAAATTATTAATCATGAATTCGAGTGGTCGACTGACTACCATTGATGGGGCTCGCAAATCTCCGATTCAATTATTGGAGTCAGGTCCTGCTGGTGGTTCTATGTCTGGTGTATATTTCGGCGCCCAAACTGGCAATAAAAACTTACTGTGTTTTGATATGGGAGGCACTACGGCAAAGGCAAGCCTTATCCATAAAGGGAAGCCAGAAATTACCAATCAATTTGAGGCTGGTCGAGTAAAACGTTTCAAAAAAGGAAGTGGATTGCCAGTGCGGATTCCTGTCATTGATATGATCGAGATAGGTGCTGGTGGTGGTAGTATCGCGCGCATTGACACCCTTGGATTGCTCACCGTTGGTCCCGATAGTGCAGCCTCAAATCCAGGTCCCGCTTGCTATAATTTGGGTGGCACACTTCCTACAGTGACAGATGCTGATCTCATACTCGGTTATTTGAACGAAGATTATTTCCTTGGAGGCACCATGAAGCTAAACAAAGAAGCGGCCAGGCATGCCATCAAAACGAAAATAGCAGACCCACTCGGTATCTCTGTTGAAGAAGCTGCATTTGGAATACATAAAATAGTCAACGAAAATATGGCCAACGCAGCAAGGGTCCACATCCTAGAAAAAGGCTTGGACCCCAGACAATTCGGAATGATCGCATTTGGTGGTGCAGGTCCAGTACATGCATTCGAGGTCGCTCGATTGCTTAATGCACCGAGACTCATTATCCCTGTAGGTGCCGGCGTCACTTCGGCTTTGGGATTCTTGCTAGCGCCTATGGCCCAAGAGCTCATCCATAGTCATGTACATAATCTAGAATCACTTGACTGGAATCACGTCAATGCATTCCTATCGGAAATGGAAGAAAAAGCTACACGATTTCTGGTTGACTCAGGCGAACTTAAAAAGGACATCCATATTAAAAGAATTGGAGACATGCGCTATGAAGGCCAAGGTCATGAGATAACCATAGAGCTGCCGAATGGACGTTTGGATGAGTCTTCTGTGGAGACCATACAGAAAAGATTTATTAAAGAATACGAATTCAGATACACAAAAAGCTTACAACACATTCCAATGCAAATGGTGACATGGAAGGTGCAAGCCATAGGCATTCAGCCAGAACTGGAAGTCAGGAAAGAAACATCAACCACTACCACCAATCATAAATCCAAGCGGCGAGTCAACTTTGAGTCTATAGGATTTATAGATTGTCCAGTTTACAAACGTGCACATCTCACTCATGAATTTCATCAGCCTGGTCCGATGATCATTGAAGAGAAAGAAAGCACCACCATCATAGGTGTCAACTGTGACGTGCATATAGATAATAATCTTAACATTATAATCGAGTTTCAATGAAACATGAGTTTGATATCATCATTGTCGGCGCAGGCACCGCAGGAATGGCATGTGCGATAGAAGCTTCATCCAATGGGGCTACTGTGGCTCTTATAGATAAGGCAGATAAAATTGGCGGCTCCATGCACTGGTCAGGTGGTCATATGAGTGCCGGGGGAACACAGCTACAAAAAAGAAACAATATTGACGACTCCATAGAAGATCATTATCGAGACATTCTAAATATAAATGGAGGTTCAGGAGATCTGACTTTGATAAAAAAAGCAGTACATGAAGCTCCTGTCACTCTAGACTGGTTGGATGACAATGGCTTTGACTGGGCTGCAGATTGTCCGAGGATCATCTACGGTCATGTCCCATATACCAAGGCCAGAACCCAGTACGGCAGCAACAAAGCCATCAGCATACTAGAGACTATGATGCCCCATTGGGAAAAAGGGATAGCGTCTAGTAGAATCCACTGTATGCTTAGCACAGAATTTGTGTCTTTCAAAGAAAATGAAGAGTCAGTATTAATCACTTGCAAACAAAAGGATGCGATTATCGAATTAAGCGCAAAACACGCCGTACTCACCACTGGAGGCTATGGAAGCAACCACGAATTTTTTAAAACAAAACACGGCGACATCCCATATAACAGTTCGACTTATCCAACGTCCACTGGAGAAATGATCCAATATCTGGAGAAGGATCACCACATCCATTTCAGAATGGCTGATTTACACCTACCAAGCCTCGGAGGACTGGAGTTAGAACCAGGGAGTAATCGTTCAAATTTTAATGAAGCATGGGCCATGGTACTCACATCTGTATACAGACAACCAAGAGATATATATGTCAATGTGCATGGTAAACGCTTCATGGCTGAAGATGAAATTAATGCAGATACCAGAGAACGCGAAGTCACCAAACAAGATAATTGGCAATTTTGGGTAGTCTTCGATGAAAACGGGCTTACAGCTTTAGATGACAATGGCATACAAAATTCGATTATCATTGGCTGGACCATCGATCAAATCAAAGCTGAAGCTGCTAAAAATAAAGCGATCTTCGTAAAAGATTCCATTGAAGAATTGGCACAAGTCACTGGATTACCATCTGATGCTTTGCACAATACCATTGAAGACTTCAATATCTGTGTCGACAAACAAGAGGATCTGGCATTTGGGAGAACCTATCTGCAACACAAGATAGAAACAGGGCCATTTTATGCAGTCAAAGTGCACGCTTCTTTATTGGTAACATTTGGTGGTGTATCTGTCGATCACCTTTTACGATTAAAAACCACTGAGGGCAAGTCTTACAAACGGGTTTATGCTGCTGGAGAAATCCTGGGTCTAGGTGCAACGAGCGGAAATGCTTTTTGTAGTGGGATGGCAATCACACCTGCCTTAAGCTTTGGAAGACTACTGGGGAGATATTTATGCGAAGTTGATATGTCTTTAGCAAAACAATATTCATGAAATAATGGTTAAATAGATTAACCATTTTAAACTAAACAATGTGCAATCAATAACAGAAATAGAGACCTTCGATTCGATAAGCTTATCCATTTTATGGTCAAGATTGATAAGCATAGTCGATGAAGCAGGCACCACATTGCAGCGGACCTCGTTCTCCACTGTGACAAGAGAATCCAATGATTTTGCTGTAGTCCTCATGGATATACAGGGGAGATCGATCGCACAGTCGAGTATATCTGTTCCATCCTTCCTAGGTGTACTGCCCATGCTTACAAAAGCTCTCCTTGAAGATCACTTTCCGCTGGATAGTTGGCATGAGGGTGATGTGGTCATGACCAATGACCCTTGGCTATGTGCAGGTCACAAGCCAGACATTGGTATCGTGTCTCCTATTTTTTATCAATCCCAATTGATTGGCTTTATTGGTACGATAGCGCACTCACCAGATATGGGAGGAGTTCTATGGGGAGCAGGATCCAGAGATTTATACGAAGAAGGATTACTGGTTCCTCCGACAAAACTTTATGCCGAAGGAGTCCCGAATGACACTTTATTCAACATACTGGAGCATAATGTACGTGCTCCACTACAGACCATAGGAGACATCAAAGCTCAGATCGCTGCTAATGACCAAGGGATACGATCACTACACCGCTTGATGGACGAAAACGATCTGACAGATCTTGTCCAGTTGAGTGACGCCGTGGTCAGGTCTTCTGAAAAAGCAATGCGCAAAGCCATTAAAGAAGCTCCAGATGGCACATACAACTATACCTATGAAACTGATGGAGATGGCAATGGCGCTGGATGCACCTTTCAAATCGCCGTTACAATCAAAGGAGACACCATACACGCCAATTACGAAGGCACTTCCGGAGCTCATGAGCTGAGCATCAACGCAGTAAAAAATTATACATACGCATATACTGCATATCCAATCAAATGCGCATTTAGCCCAGACGTCCCTAACAATGATGGCGCGTTTTATCCCATCACAGTAGAGGCACCAGAAGGGTCTTTATTAAATGCGAAGAAACCCTCTCCTCTTGGAGCTAGAAACATTACTGGCAATATGTTACACTCCGTCGTATTTGGTGCACTGAGTCAAGCGATCCCAGACAAAGTGCAGGCAGACTGCGGTAGTGCTTGCTGGTGTATCGTTCTCAATGGACAAACCAACGGCAAAGAATTTGTCGAATACTTCTTTTTGAATGGTGGATATGGTGCAAGACCTGGAATGGATGGAGAGCACACACTGAGTTTTCCTACCAATGTGGCAAATGTTCCTATAGAAGTATTGGAAAACGACATTAAAATCCTAGTAACAGAAAAATCATTAGTCAATGACTCTGGAGGACATGGAGAATGGAGAGGAGGATTGGGTCAGCGCTTTAGTTTCAAAAATGTAGGCGATCAGTCCATCAATATTTCTATCTTAACTGAGAAAATCAAGACCCAAGCAAAAGGCATATGTGGAGGAGAGGATGGAGCATCAGGAAGCATAGAAATTATACCAGACCGTCCATTCCCTAAAAAAGGATTGGATAAAATACATCCAGGAGAAGAAATCATTTTAACTCTGCCTGGTGGCGCTGGATATGGCAGCGCTTCTCAACGAAAACAATCATTAATCTCATATGATAAATCACTTTCTTATATATCTTAATTATGGCTGCTAAAAATTTACCCCCGACGTATGATAAAATTGCCAAGCACGCTGTGTTTCCAGAAATGACACATGACGAAAAAGCACGGTATAATTTTATTGCAAATCTTAATAAACACCTAGCTCACGTGTCACAAGGCAATGCATTAGCGTTTGAAAATGAAGTCAAACCAGCATTCAAAAATGAACATGGGAGAGACTTTAATTCGAAAGATGAGTTGGGTGATGCAATGGCAAAAAACCTACATTACCAATCATGGTCAGCATTGCGAAGATGTACCATGGAAATGCGCCAACAAGCAGGAAGATCATTGACATATAGACAAGCGGCTGAATTAAAAGAAAAAGTTGATGCCTTAAATGCAGGTAAAGACACACTGATCCTAAATGATGATGTGAGTCCACCTCCTTATCTACAGGCTGTAGACAATCACTTGATGCCAGGAAGTTATCACACCGAACTCTTTGAAGGAGATGTATGCAATGCGGCAAATTATGATGGTGGTTTATTCGTCACTACGGCTGGTCTTCTTGGACGATATTCAGATGGCGGTGGTCAAGCGATTGCTCAATGGGTAAAGAATGAAAATTCTCATTTCCAACCAAAACGGATTCTAGATATTGGTTGTGGTATGGGCCACAATACATTGCCCATTGCTAAATTATTTCCAGACGCGGAAGTGATAGGTATTGATACAGGAAAGCCAATGCTCAGATATGGCCATGCCAGAGCTGTTGCCTTAGGCTATGACAATGTGAAATTCATGCAAGTAGAAGCATCAGAAATGCCATTCGAAGATGAATCCTTTGACTGGATACAAACAACAATGTTCTTGCACGAAACTGGTGGTAAGTCAATCTACAATATCATGAGAGAAATATATCGATGTCTGAAACCAGGTGGATTGACCATGCATATTGAGCAACCACAATACACAGATGACATGAGCATGTATGAGCAATGGATCAGAGATTGGGATGCTTATAATAATAGCGAACCATATTGGTCAAAAATGCACGACATAGACCCTAAAGACCTCATGGCTGATTGCGGATTTAATCCTGCCGAATTCATGCAAATCGGTGTGAAAGCAATCAATGATTTGGATGACGGTACACAAAAATCAGACGAACCAGAAGACCATGGCAGATCTCCGATATGGAATGTGTTTGGCGCCTGGAAAAAATAATTCAAAATTAATTAAATGGAAAACCCAATTGACTATATAGGTATTGCCGGCAATAAACCTAAAGGCAAACGACCATACTTCTTCGATGACCCAGCAGTAGAGCGAGTGTTGAATATAACGATGGCCGTCGGAATGGAACTGGCTGTTGCAAGAGAGCGAATAGATACGCTAGAACGGCTGCTTGAAGAGAAAGGAATTCTTTCTCGAGAAGAGATCACTAATTATGTACCCACCTCTAAAGACATTGAAAGTCAACGCCAACAATGGCACAGTGAGTACATTTCTAGAATACTCAGAATCGTACAGCAAAGTATGGAAGAAGTCAAAAATCCTGATAAGACTTTACAAGAAATAGCTGACGATATAAACCAGATGTAATGGCTGTACTTGCAGATCGAATTCAAATTTTCTGGGACGCTGTCATGGCTAATCATCTCAAAGGTATAGAAGATGCTTATGTGTCGAGCGAAGATACGTATGTCGTATTAGAAGGGCCTAGATTTACAACCAAAGGGTTTAACGAAATTATTAGTGGGTGGAGAGATTTCACATCTTCACCAATACAACTAACGAAAACCGAGTGGATAGAAGGACCATTCGAGGAGATATTAGGTGAGATGGGATGGGTTGCTGGCATTGCAGATATTTCTATTAAAGTTGAAGAAAAAGAATTTACGAATCGTTTCAGGTGTAGTTTTGTGATGGTAAGTCAGGATGAAGACTGGAAGATCAAGCATGAGCATGTATCCGCTCCTTTATCAGATCCTTATGGCATTGGTGATTGGAAAAAATAAAGAACATTTTTGAAAAGCTAGCGTAAAAGATTTCTAGTGTAAACCTAAAGATGCTTGGTGAATTGTAAGATGCTTCCTTCTTATGCGACTAGTAGTCCAAAAGTTGCATTTACGTTTCTGCTGCTTGGTTGATTTCTTTGTAGTGAGTAAGTATGTCCTTGATGTTCCTAAAAATTTTGGGTTTATTGTCCATAAACACATCTAGGTCTTTCCAAACAGCACGTTTTATCCCCTCTTCTATTTGCGGGACCAGCTCTTGCTTCTTAGCAGACATGAGGTACCAAAACGTTTTTTTCAGAACTCGTTTTTTGTGTATGTTGCGATAAGTGTGATAGGTCGTTATAAGCTTTTTCTCAATGACTAAATTTTTCACTCCCGTTTCTTCCATCACTTCTCGTAAAGCTGATTCCTTTTTCTTTTCATTCAATTCCATTTTACCTTTCGGCAAATCCCAGAAACCTCTTCTGTGAATCAACAATGCTTTTGATTTGTCATTGATCACAAGGCCTCCTGCAGCTTTCACTATTTTGAATAAGCTTTGAAAATCTTTTCTAAGTTTTTTGATATTTGGCGAGTAGATCGTTATTGTTTTGTACACGGAAGTCTTCTCTGCCAAATCAATATAATTTAGAAGAGTTTTACGTTTGCCGCCGTACCGCGCAATTATATCTGACTCGTCATTCTTTTCTGGCACACGCACTTCTGATTGTGCAGCTAAAATGAGGAGAGTTTCATTAATGTAGATTTTGTACATTTGCCTCGCTTCGAAAAATCGAGTGCAAAGATATGAATATTGAACACAGCTTAGCAATAATGTTGCTATCAATTAAAGCAATTAAATTATCTCCACTAAATCCATTTACGTGGGCTTCTGGCTTGAAATCGCCAATTTACTGTGATAATCGAGTTTCCTTGGCGTTCCCAGAAGTAAGAAATGAGATAATAAAAGGCTTTACGCAGTTAATAAAAGACAAGTCAATACAATGCGATAGCGTTGTTGGAGTAGCTACTGCAGGCATTCCGCACGGTGCGATTCTTGCTAACCATTTAGAATTGCCTTTTGCGTATGTCAGATCGAAAGCAAAAGCTCATGGTAGACAAAATCAAATTGAAGGATTATTAAAAGACGGTGACAAGGTTGTAGTCATCGAAGATTTGATCTCAACTGGAGGGAGTAGCCTTCAAGCTGTTAAAGTTTTAGAAGACAATGGTATTGAAGTTTTGGATGTATTTTCTATATTTAGTTATAATCTCGCGAAAGCAGATCAGAATTTCAAAGAGGCTAACAGTTCATATTCTAGCTTGACTAATTATCCTTCCTTATTGCAGGTTGCAAAACAAGATGGTTATATTTCTGATTCGGAATATTCAACTTTAGAACAGTGGTATTTAGATCCAAAGATGTGGTCTGATCAATTTTTAAAATCCAACAATTAACAATAAAGCATGTCCATTTTTACAAAAAAATCAATCGACTTCCTTCATAAGTATTTAAACAGTTCTTCACCCACAGGTTTTGAATCAGAAGGACAAAAAGTCTGGCTCAAATACATCAAACCATATGTTGACGAATGGCATACTGATAATTATGGAACGCTCTATGGCATTATAAATCCAAAGAAAAAGTTCACTGTAGTCATTGAAGGTCATGCTGATGAAATTTCGTGGTTTGTTAATTACATCTCCGAAGATGGTTATATAAGTGTCATTAGGAATGGTGGATCTGATCATATCATCGCACCCTCCAAAAGAGTAAATATCTTCACCAAAAAAGGAATTGTGCGAGGCGTTTTTGGCTGGCCTGCTATTCATGTCCGAAGAGGAAAAGATTCAAAGTTGTCGCCAGAATTAGAAAATATATTTGTTGACGTAGGAGCCTCAAGCAAAGAAGAAGTTTTAAAAATGGGTGTGCATGTAGGGTGTGTGCTTACTTTTGATGACGAATTAGAAAAGTTGAACGACAGTTACTACATAGGTCGAGCTTTAGACAATCGAATAGGTGGATTTTGCATTGCGGAAGTTGCTAGATTATTAAAGAAAAATAAAAAGAAACTGCCTTACAGACTGTGCATCGTAAATGCTGTACAAGAAGAAATTGGATTGCGAGGTGCACAGATGATTGCTGACACCATCAACCCTGATGTCGCCATAATCACAGATGTTTGCCATGACACCAATTCTCCTTTGTACAAGAAAAAAATCCAAGGTGATACTAAAGCTGGTTTAGGTCCCTCGCTAACTGTCGCACCAGCTGTTCATAACAAACTGCTTGACCTTATCATCGATACTGCCGAAAAGAAAAAGATACCATTCCAACGTGCAGCATCTTCAAGAAGTACAGGAACTGATACAGATGCATTTGCGTATTCGAATGGTGGTGTACCATCAGCACTTATTTCATTACCACTGAAATACATGCACACGACTGTCGAAATGGCCCATCAAGATGATATTGAAAATGTGACTAAGTTGATTTACGAAACTTTATTAAACATCAAAAACAATCATAATTTCAAGTACTTTTAATTATCGTTTGACACAAAATTAGATTGAATCAAAAAGGTACTTCTCAAACTTTTTAATTTCTATTTATACAGCTCATTACACATTTCTATTGGTGCTGTTTGTCTTGTATTGCTTATTGAGCTTTTATTTGAGTCACAGATTCCGCACACATACCTTTGGTTTATATTTTGCTCTACCCTATTTATCTACGGACTTCATCGCATTATTGGCATTCAAAAAACCTATGATTTAGAAAAAAAAGGCAGGTACCATATTGTCTATCAATACAAACATCATATCCGCATTTACACGCTTGTTAGCTTTATCGGAAGTTTATATTTCTTTTTCCAACTCCCACAAGACATCTATCCTTATCTTATGTTGACTGCTATTATAAGCGTCTTGTACACAATGCCAATTTTAGGAAAGAACAGACGCTTACGAGATTTCAACTACATCAAATTATTTCTCATTGCCTTAGTCTGGTCTCTGACGACAGCATTCATCCCAGCAACACTGGCAAACTTACCTTGGATATCTGTCGTATTGATATCAGTAGAAAGGTTTCTTTTTTTTATTGCTATCACTATCCCTTTTGACATTCGTGATGCCAACATTGACAAACAAATTCAAGTCAAAACACTCGCACATTTGTTTGATAAAACCAACAATTTGAGACTTGCCATTTTGAGTTTAACCATAAGTATTTTATTTATCGTTGCTTTATATCTACGCGCATCAATTAGCTTCAGTTCAATGACGGGTTTGATTCTTATCTATGTATGCATTGGAATATTAATTCATCGAAGTAAGGACATAGAGTCTGATTATTATTATACAGGGGTGCTAGATGGCACGATGATTTTAAGTTATCTAGCTGTGTTGGCTGCGAGCCTCTTTTAGAAAGTGAGCCCTGCGAACGCCCCAACAAGTGATCTCTGCGAACGCCCCAACAAGTGAGCCCTGCGAACTCCCTAACAAGTGAGCCTTAGAACGCCCTAACAAGTGAGCTTGCGAACGACCCAACAAGTGAGCCTGCGAACGCCCCAACAAGTGAGCCTGCGAACGCCCCAACAGTGAGCCTGCGAACGCCCTAACAAGTGAGCCTGCGAACACCCCAACAAGTGAGCCTGCGAACGACCCAACAAGTGAGCTTGCGAACGCCCCAACAAGTGAGCCTGCGAACGACCCAACAAGTGAGCTTGCGAACGCCCCAACAAGTGAGCCTGCGAACGACCCAACAAGTGAGCTTGCGAACGCCCCAACAAGTGAGCCTGCGAACGACCCAACAGTGAGCCTGCGAACGACCCAACAAGTGAGCCTGCGAACGACCCAACAAGTGAGCCTGCGAACGCCCCAACAAGTGAGCTTGCGAACGACCCAACAGTGAGCCTGCGAACGTCCCAACAGTGAGCCTGCGAACGACCCAACAAGTGAGCCTGCGAACGACCCAACAAGTGAGCCTGCGAACGCCCTAACGAGTGAGCCTGCGAACGCCCCAACGAGCGAGTTCACGAGCGACCCAACAGTGAGCTTGCGAACGACCCAACAATGAGCTTGCGAAAGCCCCAATAAGCAAGTTCACGAGCCACCCAACTACTCCAAACTGCCCTAAAATGTCAATTAATTGACAATCTATCACCTAATTATACCTGCTAAATAAACATTACTATTGTTAGCGCATTACTTTTGCGTATATGCTTAAGCTTTGAAAAACAAAATTACCTATACAATTGCGATGATGCTGTGCATGAGCATGTCATACTCACAGACATGTTGCTCAGGAGGTGTACCTGTGTCTAGTAATATTGGTTTCAGTAATAAAAAATCAAGTACTCTCCAACTCAGTCTTAGCTCTAATTTTAATACCCTCAAAACCCTTTATGTCGAATCCGACCCATTGGATGACGATCAAAGAAAGCGAACAACACAATCATTTTTAGCAAGAGCACATTATAGTTTTAATGACCGATTTGCATTGGAAACGTTTGTTCCCTTGGTCAGACAAACTCGAAGTATCTATAGCAATACTGTTGCTAATGCTGTTGATTTCGAATCTACATTTGGCATCGGAGATCCTATCGTACTTGCTTCATATAAAATAATAAATTCTGCTCTCCAATTGACTGTTGGTGCTGGTCCTCAGATACCTTTGGGTGCGTTTGACAGAAGGAACAGCAGAGGGTTAATCTTGGTTGAAGATTTACAGCCAGGCAGTGGTGCCTGGGATTTGGTTCTTTTAGGCATAGCAGATTACACCCTGCCGAGCAGACCAAGTACCAATATTTTTTCAAGAGTGATTTACAGTCACACTGGAGAAAATCCTAATGCCAGAAATGGCTCCCAGATATATGAATTTGGTAATGACATTCAAGTCATTGCTGGTGTCGCAGATCAATTTTTAGTTGGCAGCAGAGTCGTCGTTCCTTCCTTAGCATTAAGATACAGAGCAGCTCAACGAGATACAGTAGATTTTGGTCAAATTGATGGCACGGGTGGCGAATGGGTTTTTGCTAAGGCAACGCTCGGTGTGGAGTTCCTCTGGCAATCTAGCATAAGTTTTGATATCGAATTGCCATTGCATACATTCGTGAATGATACGCAGTTATCCCCTAATTCAATCATTACCATTTCTTGGTCAAAGTCTTTTTCTTTTTCAAAAAATGAAGTCAATTTAAATTTTTAGCATGAAACATATATTCTCATTTTTAATTCTGTCTGTTCTGGTTTTTCTAACTTCTTGTTCTTCAGATCCAGTAAGTCCTGGACCAGGTGCACCAGCAGGAGGAGATCAGTTTGTTGATGGTTGGGCTGTACCTGTAGATGATGTATTTGATGGTGGTGTAGGAAGAGACGGAATTCCTTCAATAGATGACCCTCGATTTGCTACGTTTGATCAAGGCCAAACACGTGCTTCTTACCTTGACGCACTTGTCGTAGGTATCGTGAATAATGGCATAGCAAGAGCATATCCCCACCCAATTCTTGATTGGCACGAAATTGTAAATGACGACATAGATAATGTTTCGGTAGCCGTAACCTATTGTCCATTGACAGGTACAGCGATTGGATGGAATAGAATTGTAAACAATGGTAAAACTGAATTTGGAGTATCAGGTTTATTGTTTGAAACTAATTTAATGCCGTATGATAGAGTGACTGGAAGTACATGGTCTCAGCAACGTCTCGATTGTGTAAACGGTACGCACATCGGAAGAAAAATTGACTTGGTTCCAGTCGTAGAAACAACTTTAAGCACCTGGTTAGAGGCATATCCGAATTCAGAAATATTGACAGAGGATACCGGCTTTAATAGAGATTACGGTCGATACCCTTATGGCGATTATCGTACAAACAATGCAAGACTATTATTCCCTGTCAGTACAGATGATGATAGACTACCTGGAAAACAGAGAGTATTGGGCGTATTCGCAAATGAAGAAGTAAAAGCATACCCATTTAGTCGCAATACTGGAACAGACATCATACAAGAAACATTCAATGGCGTTAACCTTGTGATTGCAAGAAACACAGATAAAAATTTCATAGTCGCATTCGAAAATCCTAATGGTTTAACATTCAATGCTTCACAAGCATTTCCAGCAGTTATGGAAGACGAAAACGGAGTAGTCTACAATTTAACTGGAGAAGTTATGACTGGTGATGGTGATGAATTAACGCTAGCTGATTCTTTTATTGGATACTGGTTTTCTTTTGGGACATTTTATCCTGACTTAGAGTTGCACGAGGACTAGGTCCAATTGTGTACCGCGGAATTATTTACAAACGCACAAATGCTCATTTTCAAATTGAGGGGACTGGAGTCATCTTTGTTGCAAGTTACAAACTCGCAACTGCGAAATTATCTTTCTAAATGGCTTGTTTGTGCATCGAATAAATTCGACGGTACGAAGATATGCCATTGTACCGCCGAATTTATTCGGCGAATTGGTACCGCCTAATTAATTACAAACTCGCAACTGCGCATTTTTAAATTGAAAGGACTGGTGTTATCCTTTGTTGCAAGTTACAAACTCGCAACTGCGAAAGTGTCTTTCTAAATGGCTTGTTTGTGCATCGAATAAATTCGACGGTACGAAATATGCCATTGTACCGCCGAATTTATTCGGCGAATTGGTACCGCCTAATTATTTACAAACTCGCAACTGCGCATTTTCAAATTGAAAGGACTGGTGTCATCCTTTGTTGCAAGTTACAAACTCGCAACTGCGAAATTGTCTTTCTAAATGGCGCATTTTTAAATTGAAAGGACTGGTGTTATCCTTTGTTGCAAGTTACAAACTCGCAACTGCGCATTTTGAATTTGAGGGGACGGTACGATAATAAAAACAATTACATCTTTTCATCATCATTATGTTCTAAAAGGTCAGGTCTTCTTTGTTTAGTGCGTTCTATAGCTTGGTCTAGTCTCCACTCATCGATCTTAGCGTCATGACCTGACAGCAATACTTCAGGCACATGCATCCCTTTGTATTCAGCAGGTCGTGTATATACAGGAGGAGCTAAAAGATTATCTTGGAAAGAATCGGTCAATGCGGAAGTTTCGTCATTCAACACTCCAGGAATTAATCTACCAATTGTGTCTACCAAAATAATGGCAGCAGATTCACCACCAGAGAGTACATAATCACCGACTGATATTTCTTTGGTCACATACAAATCTCTGATCCGTTGGTCAATCCCTTTGTAATGTCCTGCGATGATCATTATATTTTTTTGTAGCGAAAGACCATTGGCCATCGATTGATTCAACGTTTCTCCATCAGGTGTCAGATAGATGATTTCGTCATAGCTTATCGTTTCATTAAGTTCATCAATCATCTGACCTAATGGCTCAGGTTTGAGTACCATACCAGCACCACCTCCATATTGGTAATCATCTATTTGCCTATAATTCCCAATTCCGTATTTGCGCAGATCATGTGTAATCACATTCAATAAATCTTTGTCCTGAGCACGCTTTATGATTGAGTGCCCAAAAAAAGAAGTCATTAAATCTGGAACGCAAGAAATGATGTCGATTCTCATTGTTAAAAATATTGAATAGTATTGAAAGCAGATTAATAAAAAAAATTGGCCTTCACAAATTGTATTGCAAAGGCCAATGGATAAGTATGTCTTTATAAAACGTTTAAGTTTATGACAGGCTCTTTAATTTACTCTATACCCAACAACTCAATCTCAAAGATCAGTGCGCTATAAGGTAATATTACAGGGCCTGCACCTCTATCACCATACGCTAAATCATATGGTGCATAAATTCTGTGCTTAGATCCAACCTTCATCAATGGGACTGCTTCCTGCCATGCTTTAATCACTTGGCTCAGACCAAAACTGATGGGTTCATTTCGCTCGACAGAGCTATCGAATACTTTGCCATCGATAAGTGTGCCGTGGTAGTGGACTTTCACTTTGTCATTAATCGTAGGACTTGGTCCATCTCCCTCTGTCAGCACCTCATACTGGAGGCCTGATTCTGTGGTTACTATGCCTTCTTTGGTTTTATTAGCCGCCAAAAACTCTTCTCCTGCTTGTTTATTCATTTCTTTTACAATTGATTTAATGCGTAATATTTCATCTTTGAAATTGATATCAGCTTCCTCAAAAGGAATCACTAATGGTTCATTTTGGAGGACATCAGAAATTGCCTTTGAGACAATGTGATGATTGACATTTGACATGCCTTGATTTTTTAAATTTTGGGCGACTACAACTCCCACGCTATAGGATAAGCTATCTTGGGCAGTCATTGTATACTCGTCCACTTCAATAATTTCTACGCCCTCAAATTTTTCAAGAACTTGATCTAGAGGACTCTCTTGTGCATGGACAATAAGACCTACAAATAGGAGGCATATGAAAGAAAACAACTTTGTCATGATGTTTTTAATTTGTTATAATAAAAATAAAAGTAAGGTATGGTTTCAATGCCTTTGAAATAGTTAAACAAACCATAATGTTCGTTTGGAGAATGAATATCATCCGAATCCAGACCAAATCCCATCAGCACAGATTTCACACCTAACACATTTTCAAACATGGCAACAATAGGAATCGTTCCACCAGACCGCTGCGGAATGGGCACTTTTCCATACGTTTTTTCCATTGCTTGCTGAGCTGCTTGGTATTCTATAGTATCTGTTGGTGTCACAGCCGGGAATCCTCCATGATGTGGACGCACTTCTACCTTTACACCTGGAGGAGCCAGACTTTCAAAATGTTTTACAAAAAGTTCGGTTATTTTATCAGGGTGTTGGTTTGGGACCAAACGCATACTTATTTTAGCAAAGGCTTTTGATGGCAAGACAGTCTTAGCGCCTTCTCCAATATATCCCCCCCACATACCATTGACATCAAGTGTCGGTCTGATCGAGGTGCGCTCAAGTGTGGTATACCCTTCTTCACCCATCACATCTTCAATATTCAGATCAGATTTGTATGTATCCAAATTGAATGGAGCTTCATTCATTGCTTTCCTATCAGAAATGGAGACTATCTCAACATCATCGTAGAATCCTGGAATTGTAATCTCGTTCTTTTCATTCTTCATAGATGCCACCATGTCACACAAGACGTTGATTGGATTGGCAACTGCTCCACCGTAAACGCCAGAATGTAAGTCACGGTTTGGCCCAGTCACTTCAACTTCGACATAGCTAAGTCCTCTCAAGCCAACAGTAATTGACGGAACATCATTAGCAATCACCGAAGTATCTGACAACAAGACCAAATCACACCTAAGTAAATCTGTATGAGCTTTGCAAAAGACTTCCAAATTATCCGACCCTATCTCTTCTTCACCTTCGATTAAAAATTTGATGTTACACAATAGATTGTCTTTTGCAACCATCGCTTCAAACGCTTTGACATGCATAAACATCTGGCCTTTATCATCACATGATCCTCTCGCAAAAATCGCACCTTCCGGATGTATATCTGTTTTCTTGATCACTGGTTCGAATGGTGGCGAATCCCATAGGTCCAACGGATCTGGAGGCTGGACATCATAATGCCCATAGACCAATACAGTCGGAAATGACTGGTCTAAGATTTTTTCTCCAAAGACAATTGGATGGCCAGCGGTCTCATGTATCTCAGCTGAGTCTGCCCCAGCTTTAATGAGGCTATCTTTTACAAATTCTGCAGTCTTTCTGACATCCTGCGCATAAGCAGGATCAGCGCTGACAGATGGGATTCTTAGCAAGTCTAATAACTCGTCTAAAAACCGCTGTTTATTTTCAGTAATGTATTGCTGAACTGATTCCATAATATATTAATTCAATGCTAAATGAGATTTCAATAATCCAGTTAAATCATTTGGGTTTATGTCTGTATATAAGACGCCTTTATGTGCATAAGACATTTTACCAGTCTCTTCAGACACAATGTAAGCAATAGCGTTCGATGCTTCGGTGATTCCCAATGCCGCTCGATGACGCAGCCCTAAGTTTTTACTTATTTCAGAATTATTCGATACAGGTAAAATGACACTTGCTGAGTGAATTCTATCGCCATAGATAATCATTGCTCCATCATGCAACGGTGCATTCTTTGCAAAAACATTCTCGACTAACATTTGACTGAGTTTAGCATCCACAATCACACCCGAACCACTGAATGATTCCACTATTGACTCTTGTACTATAACAATTAATGCTCCAGTTTTTGTACGGCTCAAAGCCTTCATCGCATTCGATATCTGCTCTGCATTTGCACTTATTTTTTCATCTACTGCAGATATTTCTTTTCCAAAAAATTTATCTAAAAACTCTCCTCTTCGTTGTAAAGTGTTTTCACCAAACATTGTCAAAAATCTTCTGACTTCAGGTTGGAAAACAATAACTAAAATAACGGCACCTATTTGAAAAAAACTCCCCAACAATGTAGACAGTAAGTTCATTTTAAAATAACGAACCGTTGCATACAAAGCAGATAATAATAGAATGCCTATAAATATGTTGAAGCCTACAGACCCTTTTAATCGCTTATATATAAAGTATATGAGGTATCCTACGATAAGAATATCCAGGATCGTTGTGATCCATTCGAAGGTTGTATAGTCTTTATAATTATAAATAGCTTTATGTTTTAATTTCTAAATTCAAAAAGTCAAAGAAGTATCATTTGATTGAAAAACATCTGTATGCTCATCTAATAATATAGACGACGGATTTCTAGCTATGTGACCTCCGCTCTTTTCAACCACAATAAAATTTGTGATTGGTCTTCAGTCGAAAATACAGATGCGCGTCTATATATATAATCAGTTATGGAGACAAGAGTTGCAGAATATGCAACATGTTTCTCAGTATATATACCAAAATGAAAATAGTTTGACCGTTTCTTACTTGATCTTTTATCTGTTCTCATTGTTGAAAATACTCGTGAATACATGCATTCACTGCGTTTTTCGTCTTGACAACAAACAAAACTTCTACGTAATAAATCAGTCAAACTATTCTCCTTTTGGTATATCTGCCGATGATCCATCAATTTTTTAAATTAATTACAATGGTCGTGAAAAATTACTTAATACATTTCATAACAGTAAGACTTATTTGTAGATAGAACTTTCAAATATTTACAATGTAAATTCGTTTTCATTTTTTCTAACTACTTCATCTTTCTATGCACAAAATATTACAATTTACGTTTGTATTACTTCTTAGTTCTACATTCCTAGCCAATATTGGACTAAATCAGTCAGATGTTATAGATCCAAACAATATTGATATAGAAAAACAGAAAAAGCAACTGAAAAAATTCATCAATTCTCAAGATGAAGAAACAGGCAATCGTATTTTATCGCTGCAAATTGCCACCTTGGAATCTATTTCCATGTTAAGCCGATATGAGAAAGAAGACGAGACTTCTCTATTGATGAATGGAGAATTACATACAATTAGATCTGCAATTAATAACTTAAAGTCTAGTGACAATCTTGATTTTGAATTGAGCTATCTGGAAGAAAACTTAAAATTGATCCAGTCTGAATTGTCCGTTATACCAACAGATCCTGTTAATGTGACAAACATTGATTGCACAGAAGTGACTCGGTCAATGATGAAAAACAATCTATTGACCTTGTTTGATGATCCTTTGGCAAAATCTGGTAAAATAAAAGCAAATATCAATATAAAGCCCTCAATTGAAGAAACACTCTTCGACATAAACATCCAAGTATCGAATACGAATGCCAGAGACTTTTTAGGAGGTTTGGAGCAAAATACTTTATTAATTTTCGAATCTGCCAGTGGAAATACCATTAAATGCCCAAGTAAACTCAGGTCTTATGGAGTGTGGAAAGACGAAACGATGTCTATAGACTACAATTCAACCTTTGTTTTGCCGTCCAATTGCCAATATTTTGACTCTATACATAAGGTCAAATTGATCTGGACAAATGGTCTACATGAGTACAACATCACAGACAAAAAAAACATAAATGACTTTCTGGCTTGTCAATGCCAAAATTATAAGTAGCTCGTTTTCAGGAGTTTTTGCTTAAACAACTGTTACATATAGAAATTATATAAATATGTAAGATGTACATATTCAAGATAATTTATATGTAAAATACCTGTAATGCATTATTTAAATTTACAACTTTATATATATATGTCAGATCGTGTTACTTTAGTTGATTAGAGGTATTGTTTCTATTCTTTTTTAGTGCTCAAAGAGAGCGTTATCTAAGCATTACCACGAGCAAAATCGAATTAAATTAAACTAAGTAATATCTAATGGCTTATCTGAGACTAGCTTTTTTTCTGACTTTCGTTGTCATATTCACAACCCAAGCAACAGCAACTGAATTTTTTCCATTCACAACAGTACCTATGGCCTCATTGGCCCCGATGGATGGAGATACAGATAACGATGGCGTTCTTGATTTCGTAGACCAGGATAGTGATAATGATGGCATACTCGATATGGATGAAAATGTCGTATGTACAACGGTAGACCTATCAGGGTTCAACGGTAATATGGATGCCTTAAACACCTTCAATGACGCAATGATCACGGTTGGAGGAGTTAACGGAGCCCTTATTCAAATTGAAGACCCTTTGACGTTTAATGGTTCATCATTCAGTGATGAATTCATTATATCCAATGAGCATGTTTTAGGCTCGGGCAATGATTCTACGAGCTTATTGCTTGGTGTATCCCACGGAACGGACGCGAATGGCGATACGGAGACTGGACCTGACAATTCTATCGGTACCTTTTACACATTCTCTATGCCGGTATGTGGCTTTAATTTTGCTTTGTTTGATATAGACAGAACTGATGAAGTGTCAATAGCTGGTTCTCTAAATGGTGTTCCGGTTCCTTTCACGATTACTTCTTTAGGCGTGTGTGTGACAGATAATGACCCGGGACCTGAAAATGGAGTACCTCAACCACCAAATACAATTCGAAGTATTTGCAATGTCCAAGCCAATCCAGGAAACGGAAACGTCCAGGAACACAGGGCTTTTATTGTTTTTGATGGTTGTATCGATAGACTAGAATTTGAGTTATACGATTTTTTCGAAGGGAATGGTGGTTCATTTACTTTCCTACCAGCACCTGAGCCAGTATGTGTTGCATTTGATACTGACATGGACGGTATACCAGATGCTTTTGATCTAGATTCTGACAATGATGGTATTCCAGATGCTATAGAAGCATGTGGCGATCTGACATTAGTTCTTGAAGATTGTACATTGGATAGCAATGGCGATGGCGTGTATAGCTCTACTCCAGGTGTTTTAGAAGGCATATGCGCTACAGCTCCTGAAGATGTAGATGGTGATGGTATCCCCAACTTTTTAGATCTTGATAGTGATGGAGACGGATGTCCAGATGCAGTAGAAGGTGGCACTGATGGCAATCCAAATGTCAACAATACGGATGTTTCTGACGGTTACACGATACCTGCAGCGGCGATTGATGATTGTGGTTTGGTCTTAGATGGTGGCATGGCCCAATGCCCAATTCCAGCAAACGATGATTTCGTCAATGATGCAGTTGATGCTGCTTGTGCAATGGATGTAGTAATGATAACCTTAATGAAAACAGGATCTTTAGATTTAGGTGCGGATGGCTCTTCTTCTGTTGGCGACATCATTACCTATGCCTTTGAAGTTTGTAACACAGGAACAGTTGATGTTACTGATATATCTATTACAGATCCTCTTATTACAGTCATGGGTGGTCCATTAGCAACTCTAGTCCCTGGTACGTGTGACAATACCACATTCACCGGAACTTATGCATTAACGCAAATGGATATTGACAACTTAGAAGTAGCCAATACAGCGACAGCAACAGGTTCAGATCCTGATGGCAATCCTGTAGAAGATATGGGTGATGAAACAGTACCAGTCCCTGAACCACCAGACGATGTAATTATGATAACGTTGATGAAAGAAGGGACACTTGATGTTGGTGCCGATGGTATAGCATCTCCTGGAGACATCATTACTTATACATTTGAAGTGTGTAATACTGGGACAGCAGATGTTACAGATATTTCGATTGCAGATCCTCTTGTTACTGTCATGGGCGGCCCATTAGCTACTCTAGTCCCTGGTACGTGTGACAATACCACATTCACAGGAACTTATGCATTAACGCAAATGGATATTGACAACTTAGAAGTAGCCAATACAGCGACAGCAACAGGTTCAGATCCTGACGGCAATCCTGTAGAAGACATGGATGATGATACAGTTGTCATCCCTGGCTCAGCAGGATTAATCTTCGAAAAAGAAGGTACATTCACTGATGAAAACGGAAATGGTTTAACAGAAGAAGGAGAAACAATAACCTACGCTTTTACATTGACAAATACTGGTAATGTTGCAATTTCCAATATTACTATATCAGACCCTATTGTGACTGTAACTGGTGGGCCGATCACATTGGCTGCAGGTGCTACCGATAACACAAGCTTTACAGGCACGTATACAATTACTGCAACAGATCTCACCAATGGCATGGTCGCCAATGTAGCGACTGCGACAGGTACTGATCCAGATGGTAATCCAGTTATGGATGACGCAGAAGAAGATATTCCGATACTATCAGGCACCCCAGGTATAGAGTTAATCAAAATGAGTATGTTCAATGACGAAAATGGAGACGGATTTGGTGATGCTGGCGAGACAATTTCATACACATTTACAGTTACCAATACAGGAGATATAGAATTAGCAAATATTACCATAACTGATCCATCAATTACCGTTATTGGATCCTTGGCATCATTGGCAGTAGGAGCAGTTGATATGACTTCGTTTACTGGTACGTACACATTGACACAAATGGATGTTGACAATGGTGGTTTTATGAATGTTGCAGTGGTTTCTGGTGATGTGCCAGGAGGCGACTCTGTAACAGATGAAGATGAAGTAGATACACCTTTGGCTCAAAATCCAGATCTATCATTACTTAAAGAGAGCATGCTTAATGATATAAACGGCGATGGCTTCATACAAGTTGGAGAAACAATTGATTACACATTCACTGTGATCAATACAGGGAATGTAACCATAACTGGTATTAACATCACCGATCCAATTGTTACTGTGATTGGAGGTCCAATAGCATCGCTTGCACCAGGTGCTACAGACAATACAACATTTACTGGTTCATATACAGTGACACAAGCAGACATAGATGCAGGAGGATTAGAGAATACTGCATTAGCGGAAGGATCTGATCCGAATGGAGATCCAGTTACAGACGTTTCTGACGACCCACAAGATCCAACAGATGTAGATCCAGATGGTGATGGTGACCCAGATGATCCAACATTCACTCCAATTCCTCAAGTAGCTGACATTTCTTTAGAAAAAACTGGTGTTTTCCAAGATGAAAATGGTGATGGTTTCAGTCAAGCAGGAGAATCAATCACCTATACATTCGTAGTGATCAACACTGGAAATGTAACTTTAACAAACATTTTACTTGACGATCCAATGGTTACGTTAATGGGAGGGCCTATTCCAGTGTTAGCTCCAGGAGCTTCTGATGGCACTACATTTACGGGAGTGTATATCGTCACACAAGCAGACATCGATGAAGGTGGCTTTGAAAACTTAGCCGTAGCTACAGGCACTGACCCAAATGGTGATGCTGTTATGGATGAATCTGATGATCCACAAAATCCAACAAACGCTGATCCAGACGGTGATGGTGATCCAGATGATCCTACAATTACGCCGATACCTCAAAATCCAGAAATCACTTTAGAAAAAACAGGAACCTTCCAAGATGAAAACGGCGATGGTTTCGCTCAAGCTGGAGAAACAATCACCTATACATTCTTTGTAGAAAATACGGGTGATGTCACGTTAACAGACGTTATCATTGATGATCCCCTTGTGACAGTAACAGGTGGACCTATACCTACATTAGCTCCTGGAGCTTCTGATGGGACTACATTTACTGGGGTTTACGTCATAACGCAAGCTAATATTGATGCAGGTGGCTTTGAAAATTTAGCAGTGGCTTCTGGTACAGACCCTAACGGAGACAGAGTGATGGATGATTCTGATGATCCGCAAAATCCAACAAACGTTGATCCAGACGGTGATGGTGATCCAGATGATCCTACAATTACGCCAACTCCACAAGACCCAGATATTTCCCTTCTAAAATCAGGTATGTTTCAAGATGAAAATGGCGATGGGTTTACTCAAGCAGGAGAAACAATCACCTATACATTTGTCGTAGAGAACACGGGTAATGTAACATTGACAGATATCACAATTGATGATCCTATTGTTACAGTAATGGGAGGTCCTATTTTGACCTTTGCTCCAGGTGATATCGATGATAGCACCTTTACTGGTGTATATGTCATAACACAAGCAGATATTGATGCAGGTGGATTTGAAAATTTAGCAGTAGCCTCTGGTACAGACCCCAACGGAGACAGAGTAATGGATGATTCTGATGATCCACAAAATCCAACAAACGCTGATCCAGATGGTGATGGTGATCCTGATGATCCTACATTCATAATAACTCCGCAAATGCCAGATATTTCCCTAACAAAAACTGGCGTGTTCCAAGATGAAAACGGTGATGGTTTCGCACAACCAGGGGAATCAATCACCTATACATTTGTAGTGACAAACACGGGTAATGTAACCCTAACTGATATTTCACTTAGCGATCCACTCATTACCCTTTCTGGAGGTCCAATTGCAACATTGGCTCCAGGGGATTCGGATAGTACTACATTTACTGGGTTGTATATCATCACTCAAGCTGATATAGACGCAGGTGGTTTTGAAAACATTGCAACAGCTACCGGTACTGACCCTAACGGTGATCCTGTGATGGATGATTCTGACGATCCACAAAATCCAACAGACGCAGATCCTGACGGTGATGGTGATCCAGATGACCCTACATTTACAATAACGCCTCAAAATCCTGACATTTCATTAACAAAAACTGGCGTTTTCCAGGATGAAAATGGCGACGGTTTTGCTCAACCTGGAGAATCAATCACTTATACATTTGTAGTGACAAACACAGGTAATGTAACATTAACAAACATTACCATCAGTGATCCATTGATTTCTCTTTCAGGAGGTCCTATTGCAATATTGGCACCAGGCGATTCAGATGGGACAACATTTACAGGAATATATATCCTCACACAAGCCGATATAGATGCCGGTGGTTTTGAAAATATAGCAACAGCTTCTGGTACAGATCCAGATGGCAATTCTGTGATGGACGATTCAGATGATCCACAAAATCCAGCTAACGTAGATCCTGACGGAGATGGTGATCCTGATGATCCAACTTTTACAATTGCACCTCAAAATCCTGATATTTCTATACTTAAAATAGGCAATTTCAATGATGAAAATGGTGATGGTTTTGGACAACCTGGAGAAACAATTAGCTACACATTTGTAGTTGAGAATACAGGGAATGTAACCTTGACAAACGTTTCAGTTAATGATCCATTATTTCCAGTTACTGGTGGTCCAGTGGCTGTACTCTCGCCTGGAGATGTTGACAATACAACATTCTCTGGAGTCTATATGATTACCCAAATGGATATAGATAATGGCGTTATTGAAAACAGTGCTACAGCACAAGGGACAGACCCAAATGGTGATATGGTTACTGATGATTCTGATGATCCACAAAATCCAGACAATGTTGATCCGGATGGTGATGGTGATCCTGACGATCCTACACTCGTACCAGTCGGACAAAATCCTCTTGTAGAATTACTAAAAACAGGTACATTAAACGATGAAAATGGAGATGGGTTTGCCGATGCTGGTGAGACAATTACTTACGGGTTTACTGTTACCAATACTGGTAACGTCACTCTAACTAATGTAATTGTTGAGGACGCATTAGTGACTATTTCAGGCATGGTGATGGCGTCATTGGCGCCAGGAGAGTCGTCTACTGTTGTCACTGGCACCTATGTGTTAACTTCAGATGATGTTGTAAATCTTTTAGAAATTGTAAATACCGCAACAACTACTGCTGAAGATCCAAACGGAGATCCTGTAACTGATATCTCTGATGATCCAAACAATCAAACCAATGTTGATCCAGAAAATGACGGCGAGCCAGATGATCCTACAGTTGTTCCTATTTGTGGAATCGAACTAGATCAACTGACTGGACCTCCATTCCAATGTCTTGATGGATCTCCAATCAATGTGTCTTCACTAGGTACCTCTATAGTGCCTGTTGGATTTGAAGAATTATATGTATTGACCTCAGAACCAGGTACAATTATCCAGCAAGTGAGTACGACTCCAGATAATTTTATCGTCAATACGCCAGGTGTTTACAACATTCACTCATTCATAGCTGAAGTTGATGATCCTCAGAGCCCTAATTTTGTTGATCTTTCCATTGTAACATTTGGTCTAACACCTGCACAAGCGGTCTTTGATTTGATTAGAAATTCAGGCATATGCGCGGACTTAGATTTGGTTGGTACGACTGTTGAATTACAACCGTGTAACATCAACCTCACTAAAGAGCAAGTATTCGAGGAATTATTTGAAGATGAAGATGTTGCGCTTACATTCGATTTGGTTGTGACCAATAATAGTGGGTTCGATTTGATAAATTTTGACTTAACAGATGATATTGTTTTCTTACCAGTCGCGAATCCTGTAACTCCAATTAATGCAAATAACATCGACATATCAATTACTAATGTTGATGCAACGTCACTACCCGTATTGAATCCTGGATTTAATGGTACTTCAGACTTAGATATCTTTGACGGCATGTCTGGCTTCCTTCAACCTGGAGAATCATTTATAGTTACATTCACAACAGAAACCAGTGTTCCAGCTTTCAGAGACGCTTTTGATATTTTCCAGACTAACCAAGCGTTCATTACAGGTACAAATATTGGAAGAGATGGATCTGTTATTACTTTCGTCAATGACATTTCAGACGATCCCACAATATTTGATGATGTAGACGTAGATGGTGACGGTGACCCAGATGATCCGACACCTATTGTCATTCCAGTCTGTGATGAGTTGGTGTGTAATAATGACTTGGTTATCAGCTTGCCTGCAGATTGTTCATTACAGGTAACCCCTGATATTTTATTAGAGGCTCCAACACCGCTGGGTAACTTCACGATTGAGTTTTTCGATCCGCAAGGAAATCCAATTGGAGATATATTGACAGGTGAATTCGCTTTTGTACAATTATTATTTACGCTTGATTGTGGCCAAGGATCTTGTTGGGGTAATGCAGTTATAGAAGCAAACAATATTCCTGATTTCAATGCACCTTGTGAAATGAATATGGATGGTACTATTCCGGATGATTGTATCATTTGGTGTGAAGCAGAAATTCTACCAGACTTTATCATAACAGAAGAGGATATCAGAGATGCCTTTGGAGACTGTGGTCCTGAACTTCTCTCTCTTCAAACAAGAGAAGAAAGATTTGGTGACATCTGTGCTCCAGATGGTGAAATAGTAAAAATCTATCACACAGGAAAAGTAGAAAGACATGGTAGAATCGAAGAAGTAGAAATACTCGTTCAGCAATTTGCTATAACACCTTTAGATATCGACATTAATAATGTTGACAATAATGGCATTAACGCAGTATTTGGCTTCCCTGAAGATGTCAAAATTGATTGCGATGATGAGCCATCAATTGAATTAGATGACGATGTGGAGATTTATTCTCCTGAATATTTAGCAGCTGTGCTAGAAGGGATGGATATAAATGATGCATTCCCATTCTACTTCGATCTTCACAGAACTGTAGCTGATACGATTATAATAGCAGACACAACACAGGTGTTTTCTGAGACCATGCAGTCAGTCAGAGATTCATTGGTGAGACAAGATCTTGACAACGATGGCATTGAGGAATGGGTAGTTTTACGTATCGTAGATAAAGCACTGGTTGATTCAATTTCATTTGATACTATAATCAATAATTTTGCTCATCCAAAGGTTCCAATTTTTAATGTGAATTGTAATGCCGCTTCAAGCTACTCTGACATCACATTTGAAGCATGTGGAGGTGGACAAAAAATAGTACGTTCGTGGCTCATTCTTGACTGGTGTAATTCAGACATCTTTATAGAAGGAAGTCAATCGATAGAGATTATTGATCAAACTCCTCCAGCAGTTGTTGAAGAAGTAGATGGCGACTTAGTGCCAGTAACTATGTTGGATGATGTACAAGTATCCATTGATCCTTTTTCATGTACGGCTACTTATGTTTTACCTGACTTGAATATTGTAGATAATTGTTCGGAAAATATCAACGTAGAATTTTTACCTGATGAAGGTATCGTCGGAGAAGAAGTAATTTCAGAGTTATGGTTGAATAATGATCCGATACCTGTAGTGGTTACAATATCAGATGATTGTGGTAATTCGTCAGAAGTGAGTTTCAATATCATCGTAATAGATGATGCTCCACCAGTAGCGATTTGTGAGTCAAGTCTTCAAGTGGCTATTAACGGCCCAGACGGCGTTGCAAAAGTATTTGCAGAAGATATCGATGAAGGTAGTCATGATTCTGGTTGTGGTAAAGTCATACTCAGTGTTGTTAGAGTTGAAGATTACAGTGAAGTAGTCAGAGACTGTCAAGGCAATGTCATAGGTTTCTTACCTCAATCATGCGCTCCGATGACAGAAGAAGTTGACTTTGGAAGAGCTGTCAAAGATGATTGCATCCAGACTGGCGAAGATTTGGGTGAGATAACTGCTCGTGGAGAGTATGTCACATTCTGTTGTGAAGACGTAGGAAATATTATTGAAGTTATTCTTTTCATAGAAGACGAGCGTGGCAACGTCAATCAATGTTTGACTCAAATAGAGGTCATTAACAACTCTTTACCAACAATTTTCTGTGAAGATGTAACCGTTGATTGTGACAATTCTAATGATGCATTGGATACACCAGCTATTGTTGGCACACAGTGTGTAGTAGAAAGCGCCTATGAAGTTGAGCTATTAAGTGAATCTAGAAGCAACGGCGTATGCGATGGCGGACAAGTTGTTAGAGAATGGTTTATCGATATAGACAGAAGTGGAGACTTCTCAACAGGGGATGCATTCTGTACACAAATCGTGTCCGTGAATACGTCTACATTATTTGATCCTAATACCATCAAGTGGCCAAAACACCATGATGGCAGCCAAATAGCAGGTGTAAACCTCGAATGTAATGATGACAATGAATTAACAGAGGGACCTTTAACGGTTACCATGGGTGACGCATTTGCATGTGTACCAGACGAAACTCTTGATGAACCAGTTTGGTGTGATTCTGATTGCGGGTTAGTCGGATATACAATGGAATCAGACACGATTCTTGCTTCAGATGCCTGTTTGAAAATCATCAGAAGATGGACGATTGTAGATTGGTGCTTATTCTCACCAAATGGCGTTGCTACTGATGATGAAAACGATACTGCAAGTGATTCTTTTGAAGCAGTCGAAGACTGGGCTCAAGGCGAATGTGCGTCTTGTCCTGATGGCAGACAAGCCATTGCCGATCCAGTATACTTCAGATATTCAAATGTAGATATTGACGGTTACTATACATTCGATCAAGTTATCTCTGTTATTGATGATTCGACTCCGGACATATCTGCTCCTGAGACATTTTCAGTCAATACAGCTACAGATGATCCTACTAAAGAAGACAGTCCTTTATGTGAAGGTGCAGATGTTGTAGAAGCAAGTGCTTCTGACCTTTGTGGTGGGGACATGATCAGCAGCGATCTCTTGAGATGGAGCATTACCGTTTTAAATGGAGATGAAGTTATAGCTACTAAATCATCAACTGGTGCAACTGCTACCATGATGACTCCAGTCGGTTCACCAGGTGATACATATCAAATCCGATGGATTGTAAGTGACGGTTGTGGTAATGAATCTGCACGTGTAACGGATGTTATATATGGAGATGAGCAGGCCCCTACTCCATTCTGTGTCACAGGGCTGACTACCTCAATCTCTGGATCTAATCGTTCAGTAGTTGTATGGGCAAATGAATTTGAATTTGGAAGTTTTGATAATTGCACAGCAACAGAAGATTTGATTTATAGTATTGTCCGCATTGGAGAAGAGGTTACAAGACCTGGAGAAGCTGGATTTGGTGATCAGAGTAACATCACATTATCTTGCGAAGATTCTAGCAATTTCAATGAATTTGACGTTTGGATATTTGATGAATCTGGCAATGGTGAGACTTGTCAAGTCACCATTACTGTAACTGGAGATTGTGATCAGGAATCAGGAGATGATCTAGGTGAAGATATTGGTTCGTCTGTGTTTGTTACTGGTTCTGTCAACACAATGGACAACCAAGCATTCCCAGAAGTGTTAATGACAATTGAGTCAAATAATCAATCAGAATTCCCATTACAGGAATTGACTGATGACAATGGCGAATACGTATTTAATAATCTATTGATTGATGAGTCATACAAAATATCAGCGGAAAGGCCTGATACATACATTAATGGCGTCAGTACATTAGATCTTATTATTATCCAGCAGCATATTCTTGGTCAACAATCATTGGATAGTCCATATAGCATAATCGCTTCGGATGCCAATAATGATCAAAATCTTACTGCAGCAGATATTGTAGAATTGAGAAGATTGGTGCTCGGTGTATCAGATGTACTGGAAGACATAGATACTTGGATTTTTATTGACGCAACAGATGTCTTTTTTGACCCTAGTAATCCATGGCCATTTACTCAAGACATCACTTTGCGTAATCTAAACTCCAATGTGCTAAACGGTGATTTCATCGGTGTCAAAATCGGTGATGTAAATATGTCAGCAGAGGTGCCTGGACTACAGTCATCTGAAACAAGAAATGCGAACATTGTAGAATTTACAGCGGATAGTGAAACAGTCTCAAAAGGTGAACTTGTTACAATTAACATGTCTTCAGCAGTCAATGATCTTAGAGGGTTGCAGTTTACTTTGGAACATGATGGATTGACGCTACAGAATACTTCAGTGAATGGCATTGAATTAGACGATACGCAAATTGGAGTCTTTGACAGTCAAACCACATTAAGCTGGATTAACACTGATAGAAATGCAAATACATCTATCAGTATGACTTTCTTAGCTACCAAAGATGTTGTTATTGCTAATACTGCGTTTATATCATCTTCAATTACGAAAGCTGAAGCATATATATCAGAAGAGTTAACGATCTCAGACATTAGTTTGACCTTTAATGATAAGATTACCGATCAGTTTACATTGTATCAGAATGTACCAAACCCATTTAGTGAAGAAACGTTAATTCATTTCTCTACAACGATGAGTGGACTAGCCAATATATACATCATGAATGTAAATGGGCAGAAAGTATATGACGCACAAATGCAAGTTGATGCCGGTAATCACCAGATAGAAATCAATAGAGATGTACTTCAATCTGAAGGCGTCTATTACTACCAGGTAGAGTTAAATGGCATTAATCAAACGAAGAAACTAATCGTACTGGCTAGATAATTGGATCGCATTCAAAAAACAAAACTCGGACTAAATTTACCCACTGATCCACGGTGGGTAAATTTAGCTGAGATGAGTTTACAAGACATACTCACAGACCACGCCTACTGTGAGCAAAAAGCAACAACCTCCTGCATTTCGCTTATCCAACAAAATCCTGAACGCAAAGAATTAGTCGAAGAGCTGACACCTGTTGCTGCTGAAGAATGGGGGCACTTCGCTTTAGTCTTAAAAGAATTAAACAACAGAGGGCTAGCACTTGGTCGACAACGCAAAGATGAATATGTCAATAAACTGTTGAAGTTTCAAAAAGGCGGTGGCTCAAGGCAAGAACACCTGGTAGAGAAACTCCTCACCATGGCATTGATTGAAGCAAGAAGCTGCGAACGCTTCAGACTACTCTCTCTCCACATTTCAGAAGAAGACCTCAAAGAATTTTATAAGGGCTTTATGATTTCCGAAGCAGGACACTACAAGTTATTTATCCGTCTTGCCAAATTGTATGGTGACGAAGAAAAAGTAGAAAAGCGCTGGAAAGAATATCTGGCATTTGAAGCTGAGATGTTGAAGACCTTGGAGGTTAGGGGGGATCGGATGCATTGAGTTTTTAGTTGATGGTTTTTTAGTTGATGGTCGATAGTTTTTTAGCTGTTAGCTGTTAGTTTTTAGCTGTTGGCTGTTGGCTGTTAGTTTTTAGTTTTTAGCTGTTGGCTGTTAGCTTTTAGCTTTTAGCTTTTAGCTTTTAGCTTTTAGCTTTTAGCTGTGTACCGTCGAATTCATTCGATGATTTAAAGCTGTTTTTAACTGTTAGTCGTGTAGCGTCGAATTCATTCGATGAAATTGACTCCCTCTTTGTGTACCCTTGAGCTGATCCGAAGGTCTCTTTTGGTTTAAATCGAGAGGTACGGAGACCTTCTATTCAGTAATCATCCAAAAGCAATTTATCGATTGCTACTTATATTTGTACCTCATATCCCATTTTGGACCGTCGAATTCATTCGATGATTTGTTTCAGCTATTTTAGATGTGAGCTATGTAACGTCGAATTCATTCGATGAATTGTTGCAGCTATTCTTAGCTATTAACTATGTACCGTCGAATTCGATGACTTATTACAGCTGTTTTTAACTACCAGAACCATTTAGTTTAAGATTGATAGATTTAAGATGTATGATTTCGCACATCATCACAACCTAGCTCCTACTCCTAATAACAACCTATCTCCTATCTCCTAGCTCCTAGCAACCTAGCAACCTAGCTCCTACTCCTAATAACTTACCTTTTCCAACATCCCATTATTATCCAATACGACATCAGCATTAGAGAAACCGCGATTTACAGCGATATTTTTCACGCGAATGGCTTCTTCAAGGCTGTTGAAAGAACTGAGCACAAAAATAGTCCATTTGCCTTTTGTCCATTGTTCAATCTTACCCAAATCATCAACTGCATCGCTCGCAAATAATACAGAATCATCATAAGACTCTAATCGTATTTTGTAACTCGCATTAGAGCTAGAGATTGTTGTACCTGACGTATTATCTACAACGTTATCCTGTATGTAGTGAGTACCGGTAAATGCCAATTCCATATTGGGCGAATTGATTTTATTCTGAGTGATGAAAGCATCTCTATAGCCCATTGACTTAATTTGTCTTAAGATATCTGAGGCTTCATTTCTGTTTTGAAAATAGCCAAGCTTGATTTTAACGGCATCGCCATTAAACTCCTTATATATATTTCCAAATACTCCCAAGCCTTTGAATTCATTTGCATTACCATTAGAATTAAAGATTGCTGCTAGCTGGATGAAGTACATACTTGTCTTATCTGCGGCTAGTGTACCAGTATACACATTCTTTGCCCTAACCCGTTTGCTAAGGTCTACCCTACTTGTTTTTTTGGTATTGACTGTAGCTTCTGTTGTATTTACACGAACAACTAATGGATTATTTACAGATACATCATCCAACTGTATGGCTGCCGGTATCTGATCTTCTGGTATGACTGGAAGCTCATTTTGTGCAAAGACAGTTGAACAAACAAATACCATACATAAACTAAAAAACATGCGATTCATATCTAAATCTTTATAATTCAGAGATAAATATATTAAGAAATTTCATAATATGAAATACATGGTCTACTTTTTGTTGTGCCTGTGTTCAAACTGACACTCTC